>NZ_JBFTPJ010000274.1:0-6302 GCF_056398445.1 Variovorax sp. 01T439_2 | reverse complement strand
GACATGGCCACCGCGGTGATCGGCCTCAAGCACCTGATCCCGCGCGCCGATTCGCAGCCCGCCTGGAACGTGGCGATGAGCGCCGCGCTCCTCACGATGCTGCCGCCCATCATTGTGGTGGTGGCGCTGCAGCGCTCGTTCGTCAAGGGGCTGGTGGACAGCAGCAAATAGGCAAAGGACATTGCAGAAATGATCATCGTCGGACACCGCGGCGCGCGGAACCTCTGGCCCGAGAACAGCATGGGCGGCTTCCGCCGCCTGATCGCGCTGGGCGCCGATGCGGTCGAATTCGACGTGCAGGAAACGCGCGACGGCAAGGCCGTGGTCATCCACGATCCGCTGCTCGACCGCACCACCGAAGGCACGGGCGCGGTGCGCGAGCACGATGCGGCCGAGGTGCTGGCCACGCGCCTGCGCAAGGGGCAGGGCGCGCAGGAAGAACAGCGGGCCGATGAGGCCGGCGAATGCGTGCCCTCGCTGGCCGAGGTGCTCAAGCTCTTCGCGCCCACGCGCATGGAGCTGCACGTCGAGATCAAGACCGACGCCGCCGGCGAGCTGCCGCCCGGCGCCGTCGCGCGCACGGTGCAGGCGCTGCACGATGCGGGCATGGCCGAGCGCAGCATCCTGACCTGCTTCGTGCCCGAGGTGCTGGCGCAGGTGCTCGCCCACTGGCCGCGCGGGCGCGTGCTGGCCTCGCTCGACCATCGCTCGGCCGAAATGCTCGGCGGCATCACGCGTGCGCTGGCGCGCTACGCGGCGCTGCCGGGCTGCATCGTCGCGGTCGAGAAAAAGCTCCTGGCCGCCACCTGGCCGCAATGCCTGGCCGCGCTCGGCAGCGAGCGGCTGGGTGCCTGGGTGGTCAACGAGCCCGATGAAATTGCACAATGGCTCGCCATGCCCCTGCGCCAGATCACCACCGACCGACCCGACCTGGCGCTGGCCGCGCGCGCAAGGACATGAGGGGCTCGCGCCGCCGCCTGCTGCTCGGCGGAATGGCCGCTGCCTCGCTGGGCCACCCGTTCCTCCGGCTCCACGCGCAGCAGGCCGCGCGCGGGTTTCCGTTCACGCTGGGCGTGGCGTCCGGCAGCCCCAGGCCCGACGGCATGGTGCTGTGGACCCGGCTGGCGCCCGATCCGCTGCAGGGCGGCGGCATGGGCGAGGCCCCGGTCGACGTGCAGTGGGAAGTGGCACACGACGAGGGCTTTGCACGCATCGCGGCAAGGGGCAGGGCGACGGCCACCGCAGCGCTCGCGCATTCGGTGCATGTCGAAGTGCAGGGCCTCGCGCCCGGCCGCCCCTACTGGTACCGCTTCACGGCCCTTGGCGCGCGAAGCCCCGTGGGCCGCACCCGCACCGCGCCGGCCGAGGGCGATGCCGCGCCGCAGCCGCTGCGCTTTGCCTTCGCGTCATGCCAGCAGTACGAGCAGGGCTACTACGCGGCCTACCGCGACATGGCCACGCAGCCTTTGGACTTCGTCGTGCACCTGGGCGACTACATCTACGAAAGCTCCTGGGGCTCGCGCCATGTGCGCCACCACCAGGGCGGCATTCCCACGCAGCTCGGCGAGTTCCGCGACCGCTATGCGCTCTACAAGACCGATCCGCACCTGCAGGCCGCGCACGCCGCCTTCCCCTGGCTCGTGACCTGGGACGACCACGAGGTGGCGAACGACTACACCGACGATGTTTCGCCGCGCAGCATCGATCCCGCGCAGTTCCTGGCGATCCGCGCCGCGGCCTACCAGGCGTGGTACGAGCACATGCCCGTGCCCGCCAGCATGCGGCCGACCGGCGCCGCGGCCACCATCTACGGCCGCCACCGCTTCGGCCGCATGCTCGACGTGTTCCTGCTCGATGGGCGGCAGTACCGTTCGCACCATGCCTGCCTGGCCGGCCGCAGCGCCTCGCCGCTGGCCGACTGCGCCGACCGGCTGGCACCGGAGCGCAGCTTCCTCGGCGCGAAGCAGGAGGCCTGGCTCGCGAACGAACTGGCCGCACCGCCGGCCCGCTGGACGGTGATCGCCCAGCCCACGCTGCTGGCCGAGGCCGACCGCAAGCGCGGCCCCGAGCACGGCTACTGGATGGACGGCTGGGATGGCTACGCCGCCTCGCGCACGCGCCTGCTCGACGGCCTGGCCGCGAACCAGGCGCGCGGCGGCGATGCGCTGGTCATCAGCGGCGACGTGCATGCCTTCTGGGCCGCCGACCTGCGCCGCGAGCCGCAGGGGCCGGCGGTGGCCACCGAATTCGTCGGCGGCGCCATCACCTCCGAAGGCCCCAGCGCCGCCGGCGTGGCCAACATGCTCGCCAAGAACGAGCACCTGCGCTACGGCCGCGGCGACAAGCGCGGCTATGCGCAGATGGCGCTCGATGCGCGCGGCTGCACGGTCGAGTTCCGCGCCGTGGACGACGAGAAGGCGGAGGACGCCGCCGTCGTGCCGATGGCCCGCTTTGCGGTGGAGCGCGGCGCGCCCGGCGTGCATCTTGAAAGCACCTGATCGCTGCAGCCTTGCGCCGTCGTGACTATGATGGCCGTCGCACTTCCATCGCCCGGAGCGACACCCCCATGAGCATTCCGACCACCCGTCTCGGCCGCACCGGCCTCACCGTCTCGCGCCTTGCGCTCGGCACCATGACCTTCGGCCTGCAGACCGACGAGGCCGTGTCGCACCAGATTCTCGACAAGGCCGCCGAGGGCGGCATCAACTTTCTCGACACCGCCGACGTGTACCCTCTCGGCGGCACCGTCGAAACCACGGGCCGCACCGAAGAGATCATCGGCCGCTGGCTGCACAAGCAGGGCGCCGCGGGCCGCCGCCGCTTCGTGGTGGCCACAAAGGCCGTCGGCAAGGTCGGCCCCAGCAGCTGGGACCAGGGCGCCTCGCGCAAGCACCTGCTCGACGCCATCGATGCCTCGCTCAAGCGGCTGCAGACCGACCACGTCGACCTGTACCAGCTGCACAGCGACGATCGCGAGACGCCGCTCGAAGAGAGCCTGGAGGCGCTCGACGTCATCGTCAAGTCGGGCCGCGCGCGCTACATCGGTGTCTCCAACTTCCTGGCCTACCGGTTGGCACGCGCGCTCGGCAAGGCCGAGCTGCACAAGCTCACGCGCTATGTGTCGGTGCAGCCGCGCTACAGCCTGCTGTTCCGCGAGATCGAGCGCGAGCTGCTGCCGCTCGCGGGCGAAGAGGGCCTGGGCGTGATTCCCTACAACCCGCTGGCCGGCGGCCTGCTCACCGGCAAGTACAAGCCCGGCGCCGCGCCCGGGCAAAACACCCGCTTCACGCTCGGCACGGCCGGCGGCATGTACCAGGACCGCTACTGGAACGAGCGCAGCTTCAACACCGTGACCCAGCTGCACAAGCTGGCCGACGAAGCCGGCGTGCCGCTGGCCACGCTGGCGGTGGCCTGGGTCATGGCCAACCCGCTCATCACCGCGCCGCTGCTCGGCGCGAGCCGTCCCGAGCAGCTCGACGCCACGCTGGCCGCGGCCAGCTACAAGCTGGACCCCGCGCTCAAGCAGAAGCTCGACGAGCTCACGGCCGARTACCGCAAGGGCGACGCGCCCAGGTAGGCAGCCAAGGAGTGAACACCCCCCAACTCGCGCTGCTGCCATGGCACAGCTGATGTCGCTGCTGGTGCAGAACGCGATCGCGATCGTCTTCGCGGCGAGCTTTGCCGCGCGCCTCGGACTGCCGGTGCCCGCGGCCGCGGTGCTGGTGGTGTCGGGTGCGCTGCTGGCGGCCGGCAATGTCTCGGTGGCGGGCGTGGTGCTGGCTGCGGTGCTGGCCAACGTGCTGGGCGATGGCGCGTGGTTCTATGCCGGGCGCCGCTTCGGCTACCGTTTCATGCGGCTTCTGTGCCGCATCTCGCTGTCGCCCGATTCATGCGTGCGGCGCGGCGAATCGCTGATCGGCCGGTGGGGCGGCCTCTCGCTGGTGGCCGCCAAGTTCGTGCCGGGCGTCTCGGTGGTCGCGCCGCCGATGGCCGGTGCGCTGGGCATGTCGGTGTGGCGCTTCATCGGCTTCGACATCGGCGCCGCGCTGGTCTGGACCGTCGTCTTCCTCGGGCTGGGCTGGGCCTTTCGCGACCAGATCCAGGAGGTGCTGGCCATGCTGGCCCAGGCCGGCGGCATCGCGACCGCGGCGCTGGTGGTGGTGCTGGCCGTGATGCTGGCGGTGCGCTACTGGCGCCGGCGCGCCTTCATGCGGCTCACGGGCATGCCGCRCATCAGCGTGGACGAGCTGCACGAGCTGCTCGCGAGCGAGGCGCCGCCGCTGGTGATCGACGTGCGCGGGGAGGCCGGCGTGCAGGTCGATCCGCGCCGCATCCCCGGGGCGCTGGCGTACACGCTCAAGGCGCTGCAGCAGCGGCATCCGGAACTGCCGCTGGTCGGCGGGCGCGACGTGGTCCTTTACTGCAACTGCCCCAACGAGGTGTCGGCCGCGCTGGCCGCGCGCGTGCTGCTGGCGCGCGGTGCGCGGCGCGCGCTGCCGCTGACGGGCGGGCTCGACGCCTGGGTGGCCTCGGGCCGGCCGACGAGCCTGCACTGAGGCCGTTCGGCCACCACGAGGAGAGGCGGTGCTCAGTCCAGCCGGACCATCGGGCAGGACAGGACCATTCGTTCATCGCGAGGCGAATGGTGCCAGCCGGGCAGGGCGCGCTTCTGGTAGGCCTCGAGCGATGGGTAGCCCTGCACGCTCCAGCCGTAGGTGCTGATCTGTTCGGCCTCGACCACTTCGTAGCGGCACTGCCGGCCGCGGGTCGCGAGGCGAAAGACGATGCGGTCATGCGCCGCGGCAAGGTCTTTCTCCAGCACGCTGTAGCGGCTGGGTTTGCAGATGCTGAAGCTCGAATTCCATTCGATGGTTTGCGTTCGCACGTACAGCCCGCCCGAACATGCACGGCCCGTGCCGCCGAACACGGCCGTGAAGGGTGCCGCGGCAATGGCCGTGCCTGTGCCGGCCAAGGCAAGAAAGGCCAGTGCGGCGGCCGCGCGTGTCTGCATGCCCATCATCTCCGGTGTACGTGCCTGTGTTCTCACGATCTTAAGGTTCATGGCCGTGCCCGGTGGTAGTCTTGCCTCCCGATGAACCTCCGCACCAAGATCGTCGCACTGGCCGTTGCACCGCTGCTGGTTGCACTGGTGCTGGTGGCGCTGGCGGTGCGCCACCAGGAGCATGACCTGGCGCAGCGCGAGCGCGCGCTGATCGAGAAAAGCTACATGGCCCAGCGGCGCAGCGAACTGCGCAGCTACGTCGACCTTGCCGTGAGCACCGTGCGGCCGCTGTACGACGCCGGCCAGGATGACGAGCAAACCCGCAGCGAGGCCCTGCGCCGCCTGGCCGCGCTCGACTACGGCGACGACGGCTACTTCTTCGTCTACGACATGCAGGGCCGCTCGCTCATGCATTCGCGCCAGCCCGATCTGGTGGGCCAGAACCTCTGGGACATGCACGACTCCCGCGGCCGCTTCACCATCCAGGACCTGATCGCGGGCGCGCGCGCGGGCGGCGGCTATGTGGAGTACGAATGGCGCAAGCCCTCCAGCGAGCAGATGGCGCCCAAGCTTGGCTATGTCACTGCGCTGCCGCGCTGGAACTGGATGGTCGGCACCGGCCTGTACCTGGACGACATCGAGGCCACCATGCAGGCGCTCGACCGCCAGATGAGCGCCAACGTCACCACCACGCTGCTCTGGATTGCCGGCATTGCGGCGCTGTGCCTGGGCGTGGTGAGCGCCACCGGGCTGCTGCTCAACCTCAGCGAGCACCGCACGGCCGAGGCCAAGCTGCGGCTGCTGGCGCGGCGCGTGGTGCAGTCGCAGGAAGAAGAGCGCGGCCACCTCGCGCGCGAGCTGCACGACGGCACCAGCCAGACGCTGGTGTCGGCCAAGCTGCTGATCGAATCGGCCGTGGATGCGCTCGACCGCGAACGCCAGCCCGCGCCGCCCGCGCTGAGCAAGGCGCTGCAACGGCTCAACGATTCGCTGATCGAGGTGCGCCGCATCTCGCACCGCCTGCGGCCGGCCCTGCTCGACACGCTCGGCCTGCCCGCCGCGCTCGAGCGCCTGGGCGACGAATTCGCCGAAGAGGGCGCCATCGACGCCTCCATCATGATCGAGGGCGAGGCCTTCGAACTCTCGCAGGAGGCCAAGACCGCGCTCTTTCGCGTCACGCAGGAGGCGCTCACCAATGTGCGCAAGCACGCGCAGGCGCACCGCGTGCACATTGCGCTGGGCTTTTCCGACGAGGACGGCGTGCGCCTTTCGATCGGCGACGACGGCGTCGGCTTCGACG
>NZ_JBFTPJ010000273.1:0-6304 GCF_056398445.1 Variovorax sp. 01T439_2 | reverse complement strand
TCCAGGCTCATTGCGCGAACTTGCCGGCGATGAATTCGGCGATGCCCGCGGCGGGCACCTTGGTGGCTGCCGTGTCGCGGCGGTGCTGGTATTCGAGCTGGCCTTCCTTCAGGCCGCGGTCGGAAATGACCACGCGGTGCGGCACGCCGATCAGTTCCCAATCGGCGAACATCGCGCCCGGGCGCTCGCCGCGGTCGTCCAGCAGCACGTCGACGCCGGCCGCGAGCAGCTGCCCGTACAGCGCTTCGGCCGCCACCTTGACCTCGGGGCTGCGGTCCATGCCGATCGGGCAGACCACCACCGTGAACGGCGCCAGCGCGTCGGGCCAGATGATGCCGCGCTCGTCGTGGTTCTGCTCGATGGCGGCGGCCGGCAGGCGCGTGATGCCGATGCCGTAGCAGCCCATCTCGAGGAACTGCGGCTTGCCGGCTTCGTCCAGGTAGGTGGCGTTCATGTCCTTGCTGTACTTGGTGCCGAGCACGAACACGTGGCCCACCTCGATGCCGCGCTCGATCGCGAGCACGCCCTTGCCGTCGGGCGAGGCGTCGCCCGCCACCACGTTGCGCAGGTCGGCCACCAGTTCGGGCTCGGGCAGGTCGCGGCCCCAGTTGACGCCGGTCATGTGGAAGTCGACCTCGTTGGCGCCGGTGATCCAGTCGGCCATGACCATCACCTCGCGGTCGGCCACGAGCCTGACGGGCTTCTTGAGGTTCAGCGGGCCGAGGTAGCCGGGCTTGCAGCCGAAGTGGTCGTCGATCTCGGCCAGCGTCGCGAAGCGGAAGCCCTTGTCCAGGCCCGGCACCTTGCCGACCTTGATCTCGTTCATGTCGTGGTCGCCGCGCAGGAGCAGCAGCCAGACTTGCGAACCCTTCGGGTTGCCGGCCTCGTCGAGGATGTCCGTTGCCAGCACCAGCGACTTGACGGTGGTCGAGAGCGGCACGCCGAGCAGTTCGGCCACGTCGGCGCAGGTGCTCTTGCCCGGGGTGGGCGTCTTCTCGAGTGCCTTGGCCGCCACGGGGCGCGGGCCGGCCGGAGCGAGCGCCTCGGCCTTCTCCATGTTGGCCGCGTAGTCGCTGCCGGGGCAGTAGACGATGGCGTCTTCGCCGGTGGCGGCAATCACCTGGAACTCTTCGCTCAGGTCGCCACCGATGGCGCCGCTGTCGGCCGCCACCGCGCGGTAGCGCAGGCCGAAGCGGTCGAAGATGCGGCGGTAGGCATCGGCCATGGCCTGGTAGCTGGCCTTGGCCGCATCCAGGTCGCGGTCGAAGCTGTAGGCGTCCTTCATGATGAATTCGCGCCCGCGCATCAGACCGAAGCGCGGACGGCGCTCGTCGCGGAACTTGGTCTGGATCTGGTAGAAATTCTTCGGCAGCTGCTTGTAGCTGCGGATTTCCTGGCGCGCGATGTCGGTCACCACCTCTTCGCTGGTGGGCTGGACCACGAAGTCGCGGTCGTGCCGGTCCTTGATGCGCAGCAGCTCGGGGCCCATCTTGTCGAAGCGGCCGGTCTCCTGCCAGAACTCGGCCGGCTGCACCACGGGCATCGTGAGCTCGACCGCGCCGGCGCGATTCATTTCCTCGCGCACGATCGCCTCGACCTTGCGGATCACGCGCAGCCCCATCGGCATGTAGGTGTAGATGCCCGTGCCGAGCTTCTTGATCATGCCCGCGCGCATCATGAGCCGATGGCTCGCGACCTCGGCGTCAGCGGGCGCTTCCTTGAGGGTGGAGACAAAAAATCGGGAAGCTTTCATCGGGATCGCGCTGGTGGATTTAAAAATCTTGGGGAAGACGGATGCCGGCGGAGAGACCTCCGGGAACCCGCGGGCCTCGAACTGGCCGCTTGCCGTGTGCAACCCGGCATGCATAATCGACTCAGTTCAAAAATTGGGGTTTGATTATGCTCGACCGGGACGGCTTCAGGCCCAACGTCGGCATCATCCTGCTCAACCAGAGAAACCAGGTTTTCTGGGGCAAACGCATACGCACGCATTCCTGGCAGTTTCCGCAAGGCGGCATCGACCGCGGCGAAAGTCCCGAGCAAGCCATGTTCCGGGAACTGCACGAGGAAGTCGGACTCCATCCGGAGCACGTGCGCATCGTGGCCCGTACCCGTGACTGGTTGCGCTACGAGGTGCCGGATCGGTTCATTCGCCGTGACGCACGGGGCCACTACAAGGGCCAGAAGCAAATCTGGTATTTGCTGCAATTGATCGGTCACGACTGGGATCTGAACCTGCGCGCGACCGACCACCCCGAATTCGACGCCTGGCGATGGCACGACTACTGGGTGCCGCTCGATGTGGTCGTCGAATTCAAACGCGGCGTCTACGAGATGGCACTGACCGAGCTTGCTCGCTACCTGCCGCGGCAGGATTTCCGCAACCGCTTCCTGCGCAGCAACGTGCGCGCCCGGGAGTTCGAGCGCCACATGCCAGACGGCGGCGCGCCCGCGGGGCTGGACCTGCCGCCCGGCGGCAGTTTCGATCCACATCCCGACATTACTTCTGCGAGCGATGACCCTTCCCCTCCTCCCCACAACAAAGCGCCCTTCCTTCCGTCGCAGCGCTGAGGGCGCCCTGCTCGCCGTGTGCCTGGCCCTGCTGGCCGGATGCGCATCGGGCCCGCACGACACGGACAACCCCGACTGGGCGCAGGCCGGCCTGCCGCCGCCGCCCAAGCGCTACGAGACCGATGCCGAATGGAAGGAAAGCGAGGCGCCTCCGCCGCCGGCCTTCGACGTCAAGCGCCTCGAGCCGATCGCAATGCCGCCCTACATGTCGCTGAAGTTCGGCGTCGATCCGGCCACCATCACGATCACCGGCGACGGCGTGGTGCGCTACGTGGTGGTCGCCACCAGCCGCAGCGGCGGGGATGCGGCGCTGAACGCTTTCTACGAAGGCGTGCGCTGCTCGACCGACGAGGTGAAGAGCTACGCGCGATTCAACAACGGCGCCTGGAGCAAGGTCGAACGGTCCGAGTGGAAGAGCTTCCGCGACCTGAACTCGAGCTACGCCAGGCAGCTGGCGCAGCAGGGCCTGTGCCGCGGCCATGCGCCCCGCGTCTCGGTCAAGGACATGGTCACCAACATGCGGGACCCGGCGCGCCAGCTGCAATAAGGCAAGGCGGCAGAACGATCGAACGGGGCCTCCTTGAAGGCCTCGTTTTCCATTCCGGCCCGGCCTCAGCCGCGCATCAGCACCATGTTGTCGCGGTGGACCATTTCCGGCTCCGCCACATAGCCCAGCAGCCGCTCGAATTCCGACGAGGGCTTGCGGCACAGAAGCCGGGCCTCCACGCTCGAGTAGTTGGCCAGGCCGCGGGCGAGTTCCACGCCGTCGGCGTCGCGCACGGCGATCACGTCGCCGCGCGAAAATTCGCCCGAGACGCCCGTCATGCCGATCGGCAGCAGGCTCTTGCCCTCGGCGCGCACCTTGGCGGCCGCGCCGGCATCGACGGTGACCGCGCCGCGCAGCTGCAGGTGGTCCGCCATCCAGCGCTTGCGCGCCTGGTGCTTGGCGGTCTGCGCCACCAGCAGCGTGCCGATGGATTCGCCGCGCACGAGGCGCAGCAGGGCATCGGGCTCGCGGCCCCAGGCGATCACGGTGGAGGCGCCCGAGCCGGCCGCGCGCTTGGCAGCGAGGATCTTGGTGATCATGCCGCCCCGGCCGAGGCTGGAGCCCGCCCCGCCCGCCATGGCTTCGAGCGCCGGGTCGCCGGCCGCGGCCTCGTGCACGAACTTGGCCTGCGGGTCCTTGCGCGGGTCGGCCGTGTAGAGGCCCTTCTGGTCCGTGAGGATCACCAGCGCATCGGCTTCGACCAGATTGGCCACGAGCGCGCCGAGCGTGTCGTTGTCGCCGAACTTGATCTCGTCGTTGACGACGGTGTCGTTCTCGTTGATGACCGGCACCACGCCCAGCCCGAGCAGCGTGACGAGCGTCGAGCGCGCATTGAGATAGCGCTCACGGTCGGCCAGGTCGGCATGGGTGAGCAGCACCTGGGCGCTGCCGATCTGGTTCTCGCGCAGCTTGGTCTCGTACATCTGGGCCAGGCCCATCTGCCCGACGGCCGCGGCGGCCTGCAGTTCATGCACCTCGTGCGGCCGCGTGCGCCAGCCCAGGCGCTTCATGCCTTCGGCAATGGCGCCGCTGGACACCATGACCACCTCGCGGCCGCCCTGCACCAGCACCGCCAGCTGCCGGCACCATTCGCCGATGGCGGCTTCATCGAGACCGCGCCCCTCGTTGGTCACGAGGCTGGAGCCCACCTTGACGACGATACGGCGGGCATCCCGCAAGGCAGTGGATCCGGAGTTCGAGGTCATGGAGGGGCGTGGCGGTCGTGAATGCGGGGTGCGGAGCGTCAGGAGGAGGAAGAAGAAGTATCGGGCGGCAGCTCGACGAAGCGCGGATCGACCTCGACCGGCACATGTTCAGCCGCCTGCTGCGCCTTGACCTGCTGGTACACGGCCTGCACCAGGTGCTCGCAGCCTTCGCGCGTGAGCGCGGAGATCTCGAACACCGGGCCCTTGAAGCGCAGGCGCTTGACGAAGTCCTTCACGCGCGCGGCGCGCTCGTCGGCGGGCACCATGTCGAGCTTGTTGAGCACCAGCCAGCGCGGCTTTTCATAGAGCGCGGCGTCGTACTTCTTGAGCTCGCCCACGATGGCCTTGGCCTGGGCGACCGGATCGACCGCATCGTCGAACGGCGCCATGTCGATCACGTGCAGCARSAGSCGSGTGCGCTGCAGGTGGCGCAGGAACAGGTGGCCGAGGCCCGCGCCTTCGGATGCGCCTTCGATCAGGCCCGGCAGGTCGGCCACCACGAAGCTCTGCTCCGGGCCGACGCGCACGACACCGAGGTTCGGGTGCAGCGTGGTGAAGGGATAGTCGGCGATGCGCGGGCGCGCGTTCGAGATGGCGCTGATCAGGGTCGACTTGCCCGCGTTGGGCATGCCGAGCAGGCCGACGTCGGCGAGCACCTTGAGCTCGAGCTTGAGGCTCTTCTTCTCGCCCGGCCAGCCCGGGGTCTTCTGGCGCGGCGCGCGGTTGATGGCGCTCTTGAAGCGCATGTTGCCGAAGCCGCCGTCACCGCCCTTGGCGATGGTGACGACCTCGCCTTCCTTCAGCAGCTCGTACAGCACTTCGCCGGTTTCGGCGTCGCTGATGATGGTGCCGACCGGCATCTTCAGCAGGATGTCGTCGCCCGCGGCACCGAACATGTCGGAGCCCATGCCGTGCTCGCCGCGTTTGGCCTCGTGGCGGCGCGAATAGCGGAAGTCGACCAGGGTGTTGAGGTTGGAATCGGCCACCGCGTAGACGTGGCCGCCGCGGCCGCCGTCGCCGCCGTTGGGGCCGCCGAATTCCTTGTATTTTTCATGACGGAACGACACGCAGCCGTTGCCGCCATCGCCCGCGGCGATGTCGATGAAGGCTTCGTCGACGAACTTCATGGGGTATCCAGTGTACAAATGAAGAAGCCCCGACAAAGCGGGGCTTCGAGCTGATCGAAGTGACTCAGGCTTATGCCGGGGTCACGTTGACCATGTGCTTGTTCAGTGCGCCCTTGACACCGAACGACACGTGGCCGTCCACCAGTGCAAACAGCGTGTGGTCCTTGCCCACGCCGACGTTCACGCCGGGGTGGAACTGGGTGCCGCGCTGGCGCACGATGATCGAGCCTGCGCTGATCAGTTCGCCGCCGAAGGCCTTCACACCGAGCATCTTGGGCTTGGAATCGCGCCCGTTTCGCGTTGAGCCGCCGCCTTTTTTCTGTGCCATGGAATCTGCTCCTTAGCCAGCGATCGCGCCGATTTGCAGTTCCGTGAACTGCTGGCGATGGCCTTGACGTTTCTGATAGTGCTTGCGACGGCGCATCTTGAAGATGCCGACCTTGTCGTGCTTGCCGTGCGACAGTACCGTGACTGTCACCGTTGCGCCGGACACCAGGGGCGTACCGATCTTGATTTCGCTGCCGTTGCCGACTGCAAGAACCTGATCGATCACGATTTCCTGGCCTACATCCGCAGCAATCTGTTCTACTTTAATTTTTTCGCCGGAAGCAACGCGATACTGCTTGCCGCCGGTTTTTATGACCGCGTACATGTGAACCTCTTAAGGAATGAGCTCTACGGCGAATTCCGCAGAGCCCAAGATTCTAGCACGGTTTGCACGCGCTAACATGGTTTGAGCCAAGGCGCCGCCGGGACGGCGCGCGCTCCTCCCTATAATCTGCGCCTTCCGGCCTCGTGCCGCTGKCACTTTCGCATTCAGACGCGCCGCGCGCAAACGCCTTGCCAGTCCACGC
>NZ_JBFTPJ010000272.1:0-7734 GCF_056398445.1 Variovorax sp. 01T439_2 | reverse complement strand
CGGGAATGGAGCCCACGGCCAGGCCGGTGTTGCCGCCCTGCGGCACGATGGCCGTGCCCGCCGCGGCGCAGGCCTTGACCACCTCGGCCACCTGCTGTGCATTGGCCGGCCGCACCACGGCCAGCGACTTGCCGCGTGCGCGCTTGCGCCAGTCCTGTTCGTAGGCCGTGAGGTCGCCCTCGTTCAGCACGTGCTGCGCACCCACGATGGCGCGCAGTTGATCGACGAGGGAAGCGGAAGAAGAAGTCGTCATGGGGTGGAAATCTCCAGTTGGCGGGCCGCCTTGGCATTGCGCAGGCGCAGCCGCACGTGCCAGGCGCAGGCCGCAAAGAGCATGAGGCACAGCAGCACCTCGATGAGCGCGAGCACCTGCCCCACGCCGTTGGTGTCGCTCCAGGCGCGCACCACGCCCTCGGTGAAATAGAGCCAGATCATCAGGCTGACCCAGCGGTAGGTGTACATGCGGTTCTTGTAGAGCCCCGCGAGCGGAATGACCAGCGGCAGCACCTTGAGCGCCAGCAGCGAGCCGCCCGGCCGCAGCGGCGCGAGCCACAGCTCCCAGGCCAGGCCCAGCACGATCAGGCCCGCAAGGCTGCCCACGGCGAGCCAGCGGGTGGCGCTGACGGAAGAAGAGGCTTGCGGCGTGATGGTTGTCATGGGCAGAACACCGCGGAACCGGGTTGGCCGGGCCGGCTTTTTCGAGCGCAGGCCACGGCGACACGAAGTGCGCGAAGACGAGGGAAGGATTCGGGTTCTTATGATACCGGCCATGAATCGTCGTCAGCTCTGGAGGGATCTTTCGCGCTTTCCGTGGGGCAACACCGCGGCGGTGCTGGGCGAGCGTTTCCGCGAAGACCGGCTCGGCCTCACGGCCAGCAGCCTCACCTTCACCACCACCATCGCGATGGTGCCGTTCTTCACGGTGGCGCTGGCGCTCTTCACCGTGTTCCCGATGTTCGCCAAGCTGCAGGGGCGGCTGCAGCGCTGGCTCATCGAGAGCCTGATTCCCGACAACATCGCGCGCCAGGTGCTGGGCTACCTGAACCAGTTCTCGAGCAAGGCCGGCGGCCTGGGCATCGCGGGCCTGGTGGTGCTCTTGATCACCGCCATTGCGCTGATCCTCACCATCGACAAGACGCTCAACAACATCTGGCGCGTGCGCTCGCCCCGGCCCTTTGCGCAGCGCGTGCTGATCTACTGGGCCGCCATCACGCTCGGGCCGCTGATCCTGGCGGTGAGCCTTTCGACCACCTCGTACGTGTTTGCCGCATCGCGCGACGTGGTGGGCGGAAGCATCCTCAAGCTGTTCTTCGACACCTTCGAATTCGTGCTGCTCGCGGCCGGCATGGCCTCGCTCTACCACTACGTGCCCAACACCAACGTGCGCTGGTCGCATGCCTGGGCCGGCGGCTTCTTCGTTGGCCTGGGTGATCGTGCTGCTGGGCGCGGTCATCGCGGCCTACCTGCCGAGCCTGCTGACCGGCGTTGCGCGCCGGGGCGGGCGGGCCGGGTGGCCGCTGCAGCTGGCCATGGAGGTGCTGCAGCACCTGGCGCGGGCGCGCGCCACGCCGGCCAAGGGCATGGGCGCCACCGAACTCGTCACGCGCATGCGGGTCGATGCGCTGCAGGTGGTGCCGGTGCTCGAGACGCTGGTGGCGCTGGACTGGATCGCGCCGCTCGCCGAGGAAACCGCCAATGAGGATCCGCGCTATGTGCTGCTGGCCGATCCGTCCACGCCGATCGAGCCGCTGCTCAGGGAGTTGCTGATGCCGCGCGCCGAGCCGCTCGAAGACCTCTGGCGCAAAGGCCCGCTGCACTCGCTGCGCCTGGGCGACGTGCTCCTGATTTGATAGCCCTCAGAGCTTGACCTTGCCGAGCCAGATGTCGCGGTACATCGCCCAGTCGCCCATGAAGCTGTAGAGCGGGCGCTTGAGCGAGGCGGGCCTGTTCTTCTCGAAGCCGAAGTGCCCGACCCAGGCAAAGCCGTAGCCCCCGACCAGCCCGGCCAGCAGCCAGAGCGGGTTGAATGTGACGGCCAGCGCCACCAGGCACAGCAGCGAGATCGTCGAGCCCGCGAAATGCAGGCGCCGGCAGGTGCGGTTGGCGTGCTCGCTCAGGTAGAAGGGATAGAACTCCGCGAAACTCTTGAAACGTCGCGGATCGACAGCAGATTCCGGGGCAGTCGTGGTGTTCATCGTGCGGGTCTCCTGAACGCCGGAGGCGCTTTGTCCATAATAGCCACGACCCTTCGGCCGCACCACTGCGGCTTCGTATTCACACCTGCACCGCATCAACCTTGAGCGCTCTTCCTGCCGCCCCCGTTTCCGCCGAGCCGGCCAGCGATGCGCCGTGGGTCGTGTGCCTGTGCGCCGAATGGTGCGGCACCTGCCGCGACTACCGGCCGCTGCTCGAGCAGGTGGCGCGGGCGCATCCGCAGTTCCGCTTTGCCTGGGTCGACATCGAGGACCACGCCGAGATTGCCGATGCCTTCGACGTCGAGACCTTTCCCACGCTGCTGATCGCCGGTGCCGACGGCACCCGCTTCCTGGGCCCGCTGCTGCCGCATGCCGAGACGCTCTCGCGCATGCTCGGTGCTTTGCAGGCGCCGCAACCTTCCAGCCTCGACGTCGACCTGCTGCTCGCGGTGCTCGAGAAGCGTCCCGGCGACTTCGCGGTCTGACCGCGCCCCATCCCATGAACATCCTGATCTTCGGCGCCACCGGCATGGTGGGGCAGGGCGTGCTGCGCGAATGCCTGCTGGCGCCCGACGTGGCGCGCGTGGTCGCGGTCGGCCGCAGGGCCACCGGGCAGCAGCATCCGAAGCTGCAGGACCTGGTCATTCCGGACATGACCGACTACAGCGGTGTCGAGCCGCAGCTGCAGGGCTTTGACGCCTGCTTCTTCTGCCTCGGCGTGTCGTCGGTGGGCATGAACGAGGCCGACTACAAGCGCATCACCTGCGACCTCACGATGGCCGCCGCCACCGTGCTCGCGCGGCTCAACCCGGGCATGACCTTCACCTACGTGACGGGTGCGGGCACCGACAGCAGCGAGCGCGGCAGCCGCATGTGGGCGCGCGTGAAGGGCGCGACCGAAAACGCCCTGCTCAGGCTGCCGTTCAAGGCCGCCTTCATGTTCCGCCCCGGCATGATCCAGCCGCTGCACGGCGTGCGTTCGAAGACGCCGCTCTACCAGGCCGCGATCATGGTGCTCAAGCCGGTGCTCGGGCTGGCCCACCGGCTCTGGCCCGACAGGGTGACGACCACCGAGAAGGTGGGCCGCGCCATGCTGGCCGTGGCACGGCACGGCGCGCCGAAGGTGCTGCTCGACCCGGCCGACATCAACGCGCTGGGCCGCTGAGGCTCAGGCGCTCGACCGCGCGCGGCCCAGCTTGCGCCGGCCCGCGCTGGCAATGGCATGCACCAGGTGTTGTACGAACGCCTGCGCCAGCGGCGTGAGCGTGCGGCCTTCGAGCGCCAGCACCTGGAGCTGCCGCTGCTGCAGCGGCGCCTCGGCGAACGGGCGCGCCACCACCGTGCCTGCATCGATCAGGTGCGTGACCGTGAGGTGCCCCGACAGCATCACGTCTGGCGTGCGCAACAGCGGCAGCAGCACCGATGAAAAATTGCTGACGAAGATCGCGCGGTACTGCAGGCCCTGCAGGCTGCACGCCTGGTCGAACAGCTGCCGCGCGGTCACGCCCTTGTCGCCCACGGCCAGCGGATAGCGCACGGCGTCGGCCACGGACACCACGCGCTGGCGCGCCAGCGGATGGTCGGGGCGCAGCACCGCGAACACCGGCGCATTGGCCGAGTGCTCGATCTTCAGGCCGGGCTCCGGCGCGACGACGTATTTCAGTGCGATGTCGGCCTCGCCGCGCGCGAGCAGCGCGCTCACGCCATCGGGCGAGCCCACGTGGAGCTCGAGCTGCGTGCCCGGATGCGCCGACTCGAAGCTGCGCATGACCTGCGGCATGAAGTGCGCGGCAAAGCCTTCGGTGCAGGCCATGCGGATGCGGTGCGCGCTGCGGCCGCCGAGGTCGCGCACCTGCTCGATGACCTGCTCGATGTCGAGCTGCGCATTGCGCAGGTGCGCCGCGAGCCGCTCGCCCGCCGCGGTGAGCGCCATGCCCCGGGCGTGGCGCTCGAACAGGGGCGTGCCCAGGCTGTCCTCGAGCTTGGTGATCTGGCGGCTGACCGCCGACGAGGCCACGAACAGCCGCGCCGCGGCCTGGCTGACCGAGCCGCTGCGCGCCACTTCGAGGAAATGGCGCATCGGAATGCTGAGGAGCGGTGGTGCCATGGCGGTTGAAGCGTTGCCTTGAAGGCAATGGTAGCTTGCGAAATCGGTGCTGGAAGCATTGCCCTGCAGGCCTTGTACTTGCTGCATCCCACGCCAACAGGAAATCCCCTCATGCAACGTACCGAAAGCCTTGCCGCGGCCGCCGCCTATTTCGACGATGGCGGCTTCTTTGCCGACCTGCAGCGGCGCGTCGCCTTCCGCACCGAGAGCGACACCGGCGCCGCCACGCCCGCGCTCGGCGCCTACCTGCGCGACGAGCTGGTGCCGCCGCTGGCCGCGCTGGGCTTCGAATGCGAGATCGTCGAGAACCCGGTGGCGGGCGGCGGGCCCTTCCTGATCGCGCGCCGCATCGAAGACCCCGCATTGCCCACCGTGCTGAGCTATGGCCACGGCGACGTGGTGAGCGGGCAGGATGCGCAGTGGGACGAAGGCCTCGGCCCCTGGGCGCTCACCGTGCGCGGCGACCGCTGGTACGGGCGCGGCACGGCCGACAACAAGGGCCAGCACAGCATCGCGCTCGGCGGGCTGGCGGCCGCACTGCGCGCGCGGGGCGGGCGCCTGGGCTACAACATCACCTGGCTCATCGAGACCGGCGAAGAGGCCGCGTCGCCGGGCCTGCATGCGGTGTGCGAGCAGCAGCGCGAGCGGCTGCGCGCCGACCTGTTCATCGCGAGCGACGGGCCGCGCGTGAGCGCCGCGCGGCCCACGCTGTTCCTGGGCTCGCGCGGCGCCGTCAACTTCAGCCTGCGGCTGCGCGCCAGGGCGCGGGGCTACCACTCGGGCAACTGGGGCGGCGTGCTCGCCAATCCGGCCACCGTGCTCAGCCATGCGGTGGCCTCGCTGGTGGATGCGCGCGGGCGCATCCTGGTCGAGGCCTTGCGGCCGGCTGGAATTCCGCAGGGCGTGCGCGAGGCGCTGGCCGACATCGCCATCGGTGGCGGCACCGACGATCCCGCGCTCGACGAAGGCTGGGGCGAGCCCGGCCTCCGCCCCGCCGAGCGGCTGGTGGCGTGGAACACCATCGAGGTGCTCGCGCTCGGCGCCGGCTCGCCGCAGCGGCCCGTCAACGCGATTCCGTCCGAGGCGGTGGCGCATTGCCAGCTGCGCTTCGTGGTCGGAACGCCGTGGCGCGAACTGGCGAGCATCGTGCGCGCCCATCTCGACGCGCGTGGCTTCGGCGATGTGGAAGTGAAGGTCACGCTGGAAGGCGCGGCCACGCGGCTCGACGTGGAGAACCCCTGGGTCGACTGGGCGCGCCGCTCCATCGAAGAGAGCAGCGGCCAGCGCGCCGACCTGCTGCCCAATCTCGCGGGTTCGCTGCCCAACGATGTCTTTGCCGACCTGCTGGGGCTGCCCACGCTGTGGGTGCCGCATTCCTACCCGGCCTGCGCGCAGCACGCGCCCAACGAGCACCTGCTGGCGCCGCTGGCGCGCGAGGGCCTGCAGATCATGGCCGGCCTCTACTGGGACCTGGGCGAGCCGGGGCTCGCGCCGTGGGCCGCCGGTAAAACGCTGCATGCCGCTGCCGCCTGATTTCTCTTCCTGGACGAACCCCAATGAAAACTGCTCTCTTCCATCGGCTCCGTGGCCTGCTGGCCTGCGCCTTGGCGCTCGTGGCCTTCCATGCGCCCGCGCAGGAAAAATGGCCCGACAGGCCCGTGAAGCTGGTCGTGCCCTTTCCCCCGGGCGGGGGCACCGACATCGTCGCGCGCGCGATGGGGCAGGGCCTGTCGGAGCGGCTCGGCCAGCCCGTGGTCATCGACAACAAGCCCGGCGCCGCCACCATCATCGGCACCGACGCCGTCGCCAAGGCCGCGCCCGACGGCTACACGCTGCTGCTCTCGGGTTCCACCAGCTACAGCGTGAACCCCGCGCTGCGCGCCAGGCTGCCCTACGACCCGGTGCGCGACCTCGCGCCCATTGCCATCGTTGCACGCACGCCGCTGGTGCTGGTGGTGGGGGCCGGCACGCCCTGGCGCTCGCTGCCCGAGCTCATCGCCGCCGCCAAGGCCAAGCCGAAGAGCATCCGCTACGCCACCTTCGGCGCCGGCTCGGGCCCGCACCTCGCGGGCGAGCTGCTTGCGCTGGCCGCGGGCATCCAGCTGCAGGACATCCCGTACAAGGGCAGCAGCCAGGGTTCGATGGCGGTGATCGGCGGCGAGATCGAGGTTGGCATCGACACCGTGGCGGCCGTGGCGCCGCATGTGCGCTCGGGCAAGCTGCGCGCCCTGGGCATCGTGGGCGCGGCGCGCTCGAGCATGCTGCCGGAGGTGCGCACGCTGGCCGAGCAGGGCCTGCCCGATGCCACCTTCGACGCCTGGTACGGCTTTGCCGCGCCGGCGCGCACGCCGCCACCGGTGCTCGACAAGCTGGCGCGCGCCGTCACGGCCACGATGGGCAGCGCGGCCCTGCAGGCGCAGCTGCGCGCGCAGGGCATGGAGCCCGTCGTCATTGGCGCGGCGGCGTTCCGCAGCCAGATGGAGGGCGAGATCTCCCGCTATCGCGCACTGGCGCACCGCGCGGGCATCGCGGCGGAATAGAAGCGGCGCTTCAGGCGGGCGCGCCGACGAAGTCGCGCAGCGCAAACAGCACTTCGTCGGGGGCCTCGCTCATCAGTGCGTGGCCGGCATGCACGGTCACCACCTTGGCGTTGCGGGCCTTGCCCACCAGCGCCTTGGTGGCGCGCGGCGGCGTCATCTGGTCGGCGTCGCCGAGCAGGAACAGCACGGGGCACTGCACCGCTTCGATCGCCTTTTCGCCGTTCGCGTAGTCGTTGCAGGCCTTGAAGCCGATGTGGAACACGTTGGCGTCGCGGTTGCTCGCGAGCACGCGCCGCATCAGTGCGCGCGAGCTGCCGTAGAGCCAGGTGCCGGGGCCGAGCGAGGAGGGCGGCGGCGCGAGCAGCGAATGCGAGAAGGTGTTGACCATCGCGATGGCGCGCTGCGGATCGTTGAGCGCGCCGTCGAGCAGCGCGGGCGACACGGCCATCGGATAGGCCGTGCCCACCATTGCCAGATGGGTCACCCGTTCGGGCGCGCGCGAGGCGGCCTCGAGCGCGATCAGCGAGCCGAAGCTGTGGCCCACGAGCGCGGCCTTCTGCACGCCGGCCGCGTCGAGCAGCGCGAGCACGAACTGCGCCGCGTCTTCCACGCTGGCGGGCGGCGGGCCTTCGCTCTTGCAGTGGCCGGGCAGGTCGACGGCCAGCACGTTCCAGCCGTGGTTGGCGAACCAGCGGCTTTGCAGGATCCACACGCTGTGGTCGTTGAGCACGCCGTGGATGAACACCACGGTCGGCTTGTTCGCATCGAAAGCCTTGCCGCCGGTGTAGCAGTAGGTGGCGTGGCTGTTGACGGTGTAGTTCATGTCAGTTGCTCCACCGGATGTTTTGTTTTAGGTGCTGTTGTTCGGGGCGCGTGCACAGGCCACCGGGGG
>NZ_JBFTPJ010000271.1:0-6320 GCF_056398445.1 Variovorax sp. 01T439_2 | reverse complement strand
TCGTTGATGCCGCCGCCGAACAGCAGCTGGCCGCCCTTGCCCACCACGCTGCCCTCCTTGGCGATCTGGCTGTCGCTGATGTCCAGCGTGGAGGCCACCAGCCCGCCGACGTTCACCTGGGCGCTGCCGCCGAAGAGAACGCCCGAGGGATTGACCACGAACACATGCCCGTTGGCCGACAGCGTGCCGTTGATGACCGACTGCTCGATCACGCCGCCGCTGCCCACCACGCGGTTGAGCATCACGCTCGCGGCGCCCATCTGCTGGTTGATGTTGAGCGTCTTGCCGCCGTCCAGCGAAAACGCGTTCCAGTTGACGATGGCGTTCATCGTGCTCTGGTTGAGCCTCTGCACGGCCGCCGTGCCGAGAGGAGCGACGCTCACATTGCCGAACACCACATTGCCGCTCTGCGGAAAGCCCGCCGGCAGGTTGAGCTGCGCCCAGGCCGGCACCATGCCCATGCAGGCCAGCGACAGCACGAGCGGCCGCACGCGCCAGTGCCGCGGCAGGGCTTTCGCGGAAAGATCATGGTTTCTCATGCTGCCCTCAGAAGGTCTTTTGCGCCTGCACGTACAGCCGCGGGTTGCGCCCGCCGCCGTCGGTGCGCGCGGGGTCGGTGCCGGCGCGCCAGGCCAGCGTGGCGTTGATGGTGAAGTTGCCGGGCCGCGTCCAACTCAGTCCGATGCCCGCGCCGCGCAGGCTGCGCGAACGGGGGCCGCTGTCGAAGATCGTCGGGTTCTTGGTCTGGCGCCCGTGCGCCGCGTCGTAGAACAGGAAGGGCGTGAACTCGGCATCGAGCGACCAGCGCCATTCCACGGTGCCGATCACGCCCTGGTCCACCAGCAGTTCGCCCGAGGGGTAGGCGCGCACGGCACGCGCGCCGCCCAGCGAGAGTTTTTCCGAGGCATCGAGGTTCTTGCTGGCCCACTGGCCGCCCAGCGCCAGGTACAGCGAGTGCCGGGGCAGCACCGCCTGCAGGCGCGAGAGCTGGAAGGTGGCCTTGGTGAAGCCGCCCTCGGTGCGGTGCCCGCCCAGGCCCTGGTCGGTCTGCAGGCTGTCGGCGTCGCGGATCGAGAGCCGGCCGTGGTAGAGATTGCCGGTGCTCGCCCAGTAGCCGCCGCCCAGCCAGTCGTCGCGGCGCTCCCAGGTCCAGCCCAGGCCGAAGCCGCGCACCCGCTTGCGCGCCGAGAAGTCGACCGCCGTGTACTCGTCGGTGAGCTTCTTGCTGTCGGCCGACAGGCGCAGGAAGAGGTTGTGCTGGCGCTGGCGGATCACCGGGTAGCTCAGCGAGACGTCGAACACGTCGGCCTTGCCCTGCGCGCCCAGTTCCGAGAACTCGCCGCCCAGCTCGTAGTTGACGCGCGCCAGCCCGAGGCCCGCGCGCAGGCCGCTGCTGCCGATGGGCGCCTCGTAGGCGACGCGGCCGAACTGCAGCGCATTGCCGTTGGAGACCATGGCGCGCACGTCCAGGTTGTCGCCGATGCCCAGCGGGCTGGCCCAGCGCATCGTGCCGCCGAGGCGGTAGCGGCCCGATTCCTTGGTGCCGTGGTTGTCGGCCTCGGCCGCGAAGGCCCAGCGCGGCGCCGGCGCCACTTCCACCGACAGGTCGGTGGTGCCCGGCTGCGTGCCTTCCTGCAGCGCGGACGAGACCTTGATGCCGGGCTGGTCCGACAGCAGCAGCATCGAGCGTTCGTAGGCCGGTGCGTTGACGGCCTCGCCGGGCTGCAACGGCGCAAGGAAGCCGCGCACGCGCGCCTCGCTGATGGCCGCATCGGGCGCAACGATCACCTCGACCTTGCCGAGCCGGCCTTCGATGACGCTGATCTCGACGATGCCGTCGCGCACGGTCTGCACGGGCACGACGGCCTGCGCGAGGAAGTAGCCGCGCTCCTTGTAGCGCGCGGTAATGGCCTGCGCCAGGCTTTCGAGATCGCCGAGCGTGACGTCGCGCCCGATGTACGGTGCGGTGATGCCCTGCAGTTCCTCGTTGCTCAGTGCCTTGACGCCGTTGAGCCGCAGGTCGTTGAGCCTGAAGGTGGCCGCGGGCGGCCGCGGCGGCGCCGGCAGGCTCTGCGGCGCGACGCCGCCGGTAGCCTGCGCGAGGGGGCGGTCGCAGCTGCCGCAAGGATCTTTGGTCGGCAGCAGCGCATTGGCATCGGCTTCCGCCGCGTGGGTGCGCTGGGCGGCAACGAGAAGTGTTGCGCTCACCAGGGCGGTGACTGCGAGGGCGATCGGCGTGGAGCGTTGGATTGCGCGCATCTCAGTGCTCCGGCGTGCGTTGCGGTTGTTGTTGTGAGCGCTGCTGTTCAGGGTGCGCTCCCGCCGACGGGGTACCTTGCTCCGCGAATGTCCTCCGGCCTGCGGCCTCCCCCTTAATTTCGCTGCGCAAGGCACCCCATCGACGGAAGCGTTGTGCGGAGCGGTCGTTGATCAGCGGTACACCAGCGGCGTGCCCAGGTGCGCAGGGCATCGGGTGCTCCCCGCAGCGAAATAAAGGAGGAGGCCGCAGGCCGGGGGACATTCGCGGAGGGGAGTACCCGGTGGCCTGTGCACGCGCCCTGAACAGCAGCGAAAAGCGGCCTGAACAACAACCGCCAAACACAACGCAACGAACAGACATGGCAGTTCTTCTTTTCATGTCAGCTCCCCACCGTGAGACGCCAGTTGCCGATCAGGTTGAACGGCGCCCAGAAGAAGGGGTGGGACATCTTGGGATCCTTCAGCACCGCCAGCTGCCCGGCCTGCATCGCCTTCTGGATGTCGCGGCCCTTGGCCAGCTCGCCGTAGAGCGTGCCCATGAGCACCGCGGTTGCGTCGTCCGACACCGGCCACAGCGATGCGATCAGGCTCGAGCTGCCGGCCGAGAGAAAGGAGCGCGTGAAGCCCAGCACCTCGTCGCCCTGCGCGATGCGCCCGAGCCCCGACTCGCAGGCCGACAGCGTCACCAGCGCCGTGCCGTCCATCGGCAGGCCGAGGATCTCGTGCGCCTCCAGGAAATTCTGCTTGCCGCCCTCGTTGGCCAGCAGGATGCGCGAGTACAGAGGGTCCACCGCGTCGGCCTCGGCATGCGCCGCCACGTGCATCAGCGGCGAGCGCGCGGCCACGTCGCGGAACTGCGTCTTGGTGGCCGCGGCGCCCATGTACACCGTGTTGCGCGGGAACAGCTGCGCGAGCTGCTTCACCTCGACCTCGGCGCCCGGCAGGTCGTACTTGTCCTCGATGCGCGGGTTGCCGAAGGCCGTGAGCGACGCGCCCACGCGCGGCGAGCGCTGCGCGAGCTGCACCGCGATGCTGATCGATGGCGCCACCGCCACCGGATGCGTCTCGATCACGTAGCGCCCGTCGAGCCGCAGCGCCTGGAACGGCAGGTAGTGCAGCGGCCCGTGCGGCACCACGATCAGCCGCTGCCCCGGCGCCAGGCCCAGCGGGCCGAGCAGCGCGGCGCCGAGCTTGTCGGCATTGGTGATGGCCGCGCGGCGGCCGCGCACGATGGAGTTGCGGAACACCTCGACCAGTTCGGTGAGTTCGTCGCGGCGCACCGGCACCGTCCTGGCCTCGATGCCGGCCGGGCCGACCACCCACACCAGCAGCCGGTCGGGCAGCGAATGGAACTGCACCACGCGCTCGTCGGGCGCGAGCATGCCCTGCAGCGCGGCCAGGTCCACGGTGGTCGCGGCGCGCTCGTTGATCTTCGCGCGGCCGCGCACCGCATCGAGCAGCGCGCGCGAGCGGCTGCGCTCGCTCACCTCGAAGGCCTGGCGCGCATCGCCTGCGTCGCTGTAGATCGAGACGCCGCGCTCGAACACCGACTGCAGGTCCGAGAACAGGCCCATCTTGAATTCTTCGCTGCGGAACCTGGCGCGCACCTGGTCGATGCCGCCCAGCGCGCGCGCCACGGCCTCGGCCGCGGCCTGCTTCTGGCCGAGCGCGAGTTCGCTGCGCGCCACGCCGTCCCAGGCCCAGAGGCGGTAGTACTCGGTGTCGGTGCCGACCTGCCGCGCCGTGAGCGCGCGGTAGAGGTCGCGCGCCTCGGCCGGCTTGTTCTCGGCCAGCAGCAGCCGCGCGCGGGTGCGGTCCAGCTGCGCCGTGAGCGGCGCGTCCCGGGGCGGCGCCATGCCCGCGAGCACTTCGCGCGCCCTGGCGGCGTCGCCCGATTCGATCAGCGCATTGACGAGCGAGGCCTGCACCAGCGGCGCATAGCGCGCCGAGCTGTTGGCCAGCGCCTCGTCATAGCTGATGACGGCGCCCGCATAGTCGCCGCGGCGGGTGCGCACGTCGCCGATCACCTTCTGCACCGGGCCGACCACCAGCTTGGGATCGCGCGCCGGATGCTTGAGCGCCTCGCGCGCGAATTCCTCGGCCTTCTCGAGCTGGCCCGAATAGCTGTAGACGATGGCCAGGTCGCGGTTGGCCATGGCCAGCAGGTTGGGATCGCTCGTGGCATTGGCCAGGTGCAGCGCCTTGCTGGCGGCGCGCACGCTCTGGCGGAATTCGCCGGCCTCGGCCAGCGCCACCGCCTGGCTGCAGTACTGGTAGCCGGACAGCTTGACCGCATCCTGCCCGTAGAGCACCGCGCCCTCGCTGGTCAGCGCGAGCAAGGTGTCAGTGTCGGCGAGCCGGGCCTGCTCCGCCCGGCCGGCCGCGGCTTCGGCATTCGGCGCCTGCTGTGGCTGCTGCGCCGATGCCGGGGACCCATGGCCCAGCAGAAGAATGGCTGCCAGCCCCAGCGCACCCGCGGCCCCTGCACGACGTGCCGAGCGCTCCCGTTCCGTTCTTCTCGAAAACCACGTCATTGGACCCCCGCGCGCGGCCCGTGTGCCCGCGGTTGCGGGGGTCGACGCCGCGGAAGTGCGCGCCGTTCAGGCCTCGTGGGGAAAGTCTAGGAGCGCCCCCCTGCGGCGCCTATTCGCAAGAAGGCCTAGCGCGAACGGACTACATCAGGCGGGAATCGCGTCGATGTTGGCGCGGTCCCAGTGGCGGTGCCTGGCAATCGCGGCGATGAAGGCCTGTGCGATCTGCGTCGCCTCGCTGGTGTCGCCGAGGTTGGTGACCGGCGTGGCCGCCACGATGATGCCGGCGGGCGCATCGCCCTGCTGCGCGTTGGCGCCGATGCCGAGCGTGGAGAGCAGCTGCACGCCGTCGCCCACGGTGCAGATGGCCTTGCAGTGCTTGTACGCCTCCAGCACGAAGTGCACCGCATCGCCCATGCCCGCGAGCGCCGCCACGCCCTGGGCGCCGCCGGGGATCAGCACGGCATCGAACACGACCGACGGCCCGTTGGCAAAGGTCATGTCGACGTCGATCTGCCGCTTCGATGCGCTGGCGATGGTGCCCAGGCGGGCGCCCACCACCTTGCACTTGCCGCCGGCCTGCTCGAGCGCATCGCGGATCGGCTTGAGCGAGGCGGAGTCGATGCCGTCGGCCGCGAGGATCGCGATCTTGCGCGTGCGGATCGAGCCGTCGCCGCTGTCGGCCATGCTGAGCGCGGGCGACTCCTCGATGGGCAGGGTCATGCGGTGCTCGCGGTAGCCCGCGCGGCCCGCGGCCGCCTTGGCGTCCGGCGCGCCGATGCCCAGCGGCTCGGCCACGCGGCGCGCGAGCTTCTCGTCGACGTGCGCGAGGTTGTCGACCATGCGCTGGCGGATGGCCGGCACGTCGACCTTCGAAAGCTCGAAGCGGAAGGCCGCAACGATGTGCTCCTTCTCGGCCGCGCTCTGGCTGTTGAAGAACAGCCGCGCCTGCGTGAAGTGGTCGTCGAAGCTCGGGCTGCGCCGGCGCACCTTGGGCGACTCGAGCTCGTCGGGATGCGGCTGGAAGCCGACGCTGCCGCCGTCCACCCTGAACTCCTTGCCGTCGCCCAGCGAGTTGGGCTCGTAGGCCACCTGCCCGCGCGCGATGGTCTGGCGGTGCATGCCGTCGCGCTGGAAGTTGTGGAACGGGCACACGCTCTTGTTGATGGGCAGCTCGTGGAAGTTGGCACCACCCAGGCGCGAGATCTGCGTGTCGGTGTAGGAGAACAGGCGCCCCTGCAGCAGCGGGTCGTTGCTGAAGTCGATGCCGGGCACCACGTGCCCCGGGTGGAAGGCCACCTGCTCGGTCTCGGCAAAGAAATTCTCGGGGTTGCGGTTGAGCACCAGCCGGCCGATGCGCTGCACCGGGACCATCTCCTCGGGGATCAGCTTGGTGGGATCGAGCAGGTCGAAGCCGAGCGAATCGGCCTTGTCGGGCGGCACCAGCTGCACGCCGAGCTCCCACTCGGGAAAGTCGCCCTGCTCGATCGCTTCCCACAGGTCGCGGCGGTGGAAGTCGGGGTCCTTGCC
>NZ_JBFTPJ010000270.1:0-6326 GCF_056398445.1 Variovorax sp. 01T439_2 | reverse complement strand
ACTGCAGGGTGGCCATGCCGCTGCCCTGCAGCCAGGTGCGCCATATTCCCTCGGTGCTGTACCACCGGCAGGTCCCGCCCATCATCGATGCGGGCGACACGCGGCAGGCCGTCGAGGCCTATGCGGCGGCGGCCCGGCGGGTGGCGGCAGAAGCGGCGTTCCGGCAGGCGGGCGTGGCGGCCGAGGTGCTGCCCTCGCCGATCGCGGAGTTCGTCAACCACGTTCGCCGCCCACTGCCCAACCCCGCGCCACGGGTCAGCGTGCTCGTGCCGACGCGCGACCGCGCCAACCTGGTGAGGACCTGCCTGGACGGCCTGCTGCGCAAGACCGACTATCCGGATTTCGAAGTCCTCATCCTCGACAACGACAGCGTCGAGCCGGCCACGCTGTCCCTCTTCGCCGAGCTGGCCGCGGACCCTCGCGTCAGCGTGCTGCGGGTGCCGGGGCCCTTCAATTTTTCGGCCATCAACAACGCCGGCGTGCAGGCCTCGACCGGCGAGGTGCTGCTCTTCCTGAACAACGACATCGAGATCCTCGACGGCGGATGGCTCAGGGAAATGGTCGGCGAAGCCATGCGGCCGGACATCGGCTGCGTGGGCGCCAAGCTGCTGTACGGCGACGGCACGGTCCAGCACGCCGGCGTCATGCTGCAGAGCGGCCCGCTGGCGRTGCATGTGTGCCGCACCGACGGCGCCACCGACACCGGCCTGGACGGGCGGCTCGCGGGCACGCGCGACTACCTGGCGGTCACGGGCGCCTGCCTGGCGGTTCGGCGCTCGGTGTTCGACCAGGTGGGCGGCTTCGACGGCGAGCATCTGCCGGTGGCCTACAACGACATCGACCTGTGCCTGAAGGTGAACGATGCGGGCTACCGCAACATCTGCACGCCGTTCGCCTCGCTGCTGCACCTGGAGAGCGCCTCGCGCGGGCACGACCATGTTTCCGAAGAGAAGCAGCAGCGGGCAGCGCGCGAGCAGGCGCACGCCAGCACCAAGTGGATCGACCGCTTCGAGCACGACCCCTATCACAACCCGAATGTCCAGTGGGACTGGCTCACCGGCGCGCACCTGGCCCCCAGCGCCGGCCAGCAATGGCAGCTCGCGCGCTGAGGCGGGCGCGGCGGTTTCATCGACTTTCTAGCGGAGGCCCGGACGCGTCCGGGCAGGAATACAAATGAAAGAACCCACCCTCATTCTTCCGACGATCGACCGGTCGCTCGACGTGCTGACGCACCCGGTGCTGGACCCGCTCTTCTGGACGCCGCACCTGCTCGGCAAGGCCAGCGCGTGGTGGACCCACACGCCGTTCGCATTCTGGATCGTGGCCGCCTGCAAGCCGGGCCTGCTGGTGGAACTGGGCACGCACAACGGCGTGTCGTACGCGGCCTTCTGCGAGGCCGTTGCGCGGCTCAAGTCGGCCACGCGCTGCTACGCGGTGGACACCTGGGCCGGAGACGAGCATGCCGGGCATTTCGACGCGCAGGTCTACCACGAGCTGCGCGACTTCCACGACAAGCACTTCAGCGCCTTCTCCGAGCTCCTCAAGTCGACCTTCGACGACGCGCTGCCGTACTTTGCCGACGGCTCCGTCGACCTGCTGCACATCGACGGCTTCCACACCTACGAGGCGGTCAAGCACGACTTCGAGACCTGGCTTCCCAAGCTGTCGGACAAGGCCGTGGTGCTGTTCCACGACACCAATGTGCGCAGCGGCAATTTCGGCGTCTTCCGCTTCTTCGCCGAGCAGGCACGGCACTATCCCTCGTTCGAATTCCTGCACGGCCACGGGCTCGGCGTGCTGGCCGTGGGCGACCGCGCGCCGGCCGCCGCCATGGCGCTGTGCAACCTCGAACCCGAGCGCGCCGATGCCGCCAGGGCGCGCTTTGCGCACCTGGGGACGCGCTGGTTCGTGACCACGCGCGAGCAGCTCGGTTCGGCCGAACTGCATCAGCGCATCCACGAGGCCAATGCCCTGCGCGCGCCGGTGGAAGCCGAGCTGGCCCAGGTGGCGGCCGCCCGCGCGGCCGAGGCCGAGGCCCGCGCCCGCGCCGAAGGCCAGCTGGACGCCCTGTCCCACGAGGTGGCCGAGAAAGCCGCCCAGCTGGAGGACCTGAACAGGCAGGCCGGCGATGCGCAGGCGAAAGCCGCCCAGGCCGAAGCCGCCGCGCGCGCAACCGGCTTCGCCCACGAGCAGGCGAACCGGCGCGTGGCGGAGCTGCGGAATGTCGTGGCGCAACTGGCCACCGACCTGAACAAGACCCGCGACGACCTGAACGAGACCAGCGAAGCCAAGAGCCTGCAGCAGCGCACCGCGCTGGCCTGGAAGAACCTTGCGGACCGGAAGGAAGACCGGGTCGAATCGTTGATGGAGCGCTTCACGCGCCTGCGGGTCGATCCGTCCCTGAGCGTCAAGGCCAAGCTGCGCAGGCGCCTGCGGCTGCTTGCCCGGCGGCTGGCCGGCAAGCCGGTGGACCTGGGCGCGGTGGAGATCGTCCGGTTCTCGCCCTACTTCGACCGCGAGTGGTACCTGAAGACCTACCCCGACGTGGCATCCGCCGGCACGGACCCCGCGGAGCACTACGTGACCCACGGCGCGGCCGAAGGGCGCCAGCCCGGCCCATGGTTCTCGGGTGCCGAATACGCCGCGCGCTACGGGGACGCCGCGGGCTTCAATCCGCTGATTCACTACACGCTGGTGGGTGCGCGAGAGGGCCGGCGTGCCGGCCTGCTCGGCAGCGACGACACCGAGCCGCCCCCCATTCCCCCATTGCCCAGCCGGGTGTTCTCGATCTTCTATGTTTCCGGCGAGGCGGATACGCCCGGCCACCTGTACCGCGTCGCGCGCTACATCGAGTCGGCGCGGATAAACGGCGTGCCGGCGGAGTGGGTGCGGCAGGAAGAGCTGGAGGCGCGGCYCGAGCTGACGTCGCGGCACGACGTGATGATTCTCTGGCGCACCCAATGGAGCCCGGTGCTCGAAAAAGCCATCGGCCTGATGCATGCGCAAGGCAAGAAGGTGGTGTTCGACATCGACGACCTGATGATCGAACCCGACCTGGCCGACACCAAGGTGATCGACGGCATCCGCTCCAACGCCCACCCGGAAGCCGCGGTGCGCGAGCTCTTCGCGAGCGTGCGCCGCGCCATGCTCGCGTCCGACGTGTGCATTGCCAGCACCCAGGAGCTGGCCTACCACATGCGCTGGGCGGGCAAGTCCACCCATGTGCTGTTCAATGGCTTCGACGACCAGACCTTCGAGCTTTCCAGGCGCAGCGCGCGGCAGTGGCGCAGCGCGCGGACCGACAACCTGGTGCGCATCGGCTATGCCGGCGGCTCGCGGACGCACCAGCGCGACCTGGGCCTGGCCATCGAGGCGATCGCGCGCGTGCTGCGCGAGAACGAGCTGTGCCGCCTGGTGCTCTTCCAGACCGAATCGGGCATGCGCCTGGTCGACGTGGAGGAATACCCGGTGATGGCCGGCCTGGCGCACCGCATCGAATGGCGGCCCTTCCAGACCCTGGAGACGCTGCCGCGCGAAATTGCACGCTTCGACATCAACATCGCGCCGCTGGAATTCGGCAACCCCTTCTGCGAGGCCAAGAGCGAACTGAAGTTCTTCGAGGCCGCACTGGTCGACGTGCCGACCATCGCTTCGCCGACCGGCCCGTTCACGCGGGCGATCGAGCACGGCGTGTCGGGCTTCCTGGCCGCGAGCGCCGACGACTGGYACCACCATCTGTCGACCCTGGCTCCGGACCCGGCACTGAGGGCCAGCGTCGGCTCGGCCGCGTTCCTGCGCGCGATGGCCTCGTACGGGCCGCTGCAGCGGGCCACGCAGTTCGGCCGCGTGCTCGACCAGCTGCAAGGCGAGGCGCTGGCCGCGCGGGCCTTCGCGCTCGATGCGCGCGTTCGCTCGGCACCGATTCCGCGGCCCCAGCTGATGCCGCTGGAAGTGCTGTTCGAGCACCGGGCCGACGAGGTCGAGCTTGCCGATGTGACGGTCGCCATCCCGCTCTACAACTACGAGCAGTTCATCGTCGAGGCGCTGGAGTCCGTGCGTGCCCAGACGCTGGCGGTGCTGGACCTGGTGGTGGTGGACGACTGTTCGACCGACGGTTCGCTGGACGCCGTGCTGGCATGGGCCCGGCAGCACGCCAGGCGCTTCAACCGCGTGGTGGTTGCCCGGCATGAAGCCAACAGCGGCCTGGGCCTCACGCGCAATGCGGGCTTCCAACTCGCGGACAGTCCCTATGTGCTGCCGCTCGACGCCGACAACCGGCTGCGCCCGAAATGCTGCGAAGAGCTGCGCCGCGCCATCCGCGCCGAGCGCGTGGCCTTCGCCTACCCGACCATCCAGCACTTCGGCGCCTCCAGCGCGCTGCTCGGCGAAGCCTCCTACGAGCCGCAGCGCTTCGTGGCCGGCAACTACATCGACGCGATGGCGCTGGTCTCGAAGGAGGCGTGGGCGATCGTGGGCGGCTACAACCACGTTCGCCACGGCTGGGAAGACTTCGACTTCTGGTGCCGGCTCGCGGAGCAGGGCCAGCGCGGCGTGCGGGAGCCGCAAACGCTCGCGGACTACCGCGTGCATGCGGGCTCGATGATCAAGGCCGAGACGACGGTCCCGCAGAATTACCAGCGCCTGATCGAGAACTTCAAGGCCCAGCATCCCTGGGTGTCGCTGATCGACGAGCGGCTCGCGCGCAAGGCGCCGGCGCTGCAGGTGGCGCTGAGCGAGGGCGGCGCGAAGTCGCGCCTGCAGGCGCTGCTGCCGATTCTTCGCTGCCCCAAGACCGGCCTCAAGCTGACGGACGATGCGGCAAGCGGCGCACTGGCGACCGTGGACGGCTGGCGGCGCTGGCCCGTCGTCCAGGGCCGGCCGGTTCTTTGCGAGGACATCGGCGAGCCCGAGGTCAAACCCGCCGAGCACGTCAGCAACGCGCTGCCGCCCGAAGCCCTGAAGCTCGCCAAGAGCACCAAGGGGTGGGTGCTGAATCTCAGCGGCGGAGGCTCGCAGGAAAAGCTCGAGAACGTGGTCGAGGTCGAATACTGCCTGTTCAGGCACACCGACGTGGTCGCCGATGCCCACGTGCTGCCGTTCGACGACGCGGTCTTCGACGCGGCGATCGTCATGAACGCCTTCGAGCACTACCGCGAACCGCAGAAGGTGGCGACGGAGCTGCTTCGGGTGCTCAAGCCCGGCGGCCGCATCCTGGTTCGCACCGCCTTCATGCAGCCGCTGCACGAGCGGCCGTGGCACTTCTTCAACTGCACGCGCTACGGGCTGGAGCAGTGGTTCCGCGAGTTCGAGGCCGAGCGCGTGCGGGTGTCGGAGAATTTCGCGCCGAACCACTCCGTCAGCTGGCTGGCGTCGGAGTGCGAGCAGGCGCTGCGCGCCAACGTGTCCGACGAAGCCGCGGAGCGCTTCCGGGAGGCCCCCGCGGGCGATCTGGTGGACCTGTGGCGCGATCCGTCGCTGCGCGATACGCCGCTTTGGACCGATTTCGAGAAGCTGCCGCAGTCGGTGCAGGAAGTTGGCGCCGCGGGCTTCGAGTATCTCGGCCGGAAACCCGCGGTGGCCAGGACGGGCGCGAACGGCTGCTGAGGCTGCCGAGGCCTCAGCGCGCGCGGATCATCGTGCCGTAGGCTTGGTCGGTCAGGATCTCGAGCAGCATCGCGTGCGGCACGCGGCCGTCGATGATGTGCACCGCGTTCACGCCGCTCTTGGCCGCATCGAGCGCGCCCTCGATCTTGGGCAGCATGCCGCCCGAGATGGTGCCGTCGGCAAACAGGTCGTCGATCTCGCGCGCGCTCAGGTTGGTGAGCAGATTGCCGTCCTTGTCGAGCACGCCGGGCGTGTTGGTCAGGAGCATGAGCTTCTCGGCCTTGAGCACGGTGGCGAGCTTGCCGGCCACCACGTCGGCGTTGATGTTGTAGCTCTCGTTCTCCTCGCCGAAGCCGATCGGGCTCACCACGGGAATGAAGGCGTCGTCCTGCAGCGCCTTGACCACGCTGGGGTCGATGGAGACGATGTCGCCCACCTGGCCCACGTCGTGGTGCAGGTTGGGATCGGCACGGTCCGCCATCTTGAGCTTCTGCGCGCGGATCATGCCGCCGTCGCGCCCGGTCAGGCCCACGGCCTTGCCGCCGGCCTGGTTGATCAGGCCCACGATGTCCTGCTGCACCTCGCCGGCCAGCACCCATTCGACCACCTCCATGGTCTCGGCGTCGGTCACGCGCATGCCCTGGATGAAGCTGCCCTTCTTGCCCAGGCGGTTGAGCGCCGCCTCGATCTGCGGTCCGCCGCCATGCACCACCACCGGGTTC
>NZ_JBFTPJ010000269.1:0-6349 GCF_056398445.1 Variovorax sp. 01T439_2 | reverse complement strand
GTCCTGCACATGCGGCGCCAGCATCGAGACCAGCTTCACGCGCAGCGTGCCCACCGAGACCCAGGTGCCGCTCGAGAGCTTGAAGTCCTCGGCCACGCGGCCGTTGAAGATCACGCCCTGCGAGGGCTCGGCGGGGTTCGCAAGAAAGCCGGCATCGCCGATGCGGTAGTAGCCCTCATCGTCGAAGGCTTCGGCCGTTTYGCGCGGCGCATGGCGGTAGCCCGGGAACACCGAGACGCCCTTGACGCGCATCTCGAGCTTCTGGCCGTTGGGCACGAACTTGAGTTCGAGCCCCGGCAGCGGCGCGCCGATGCAGCCCGCGCCATCGAGTTTCCAGTGCGCGGATGTAATGGCCGGCGAAGTCTCCGTGGCGCCCCAGGAAGTGGTGAGCCACAGTGGCCGCTCGGGCCGCACGCGCTGGGCCACGGCTTCGAGCCGTTGCCAGGTGGAGGGCGCGAGCGCCGCGGCCGCATAGAAGGCCAGCCGCAGCCGCGAGAGCACTTCGCGCGCGAGCGCATCGTCGGCTTCGAGAAAAGGCAGCAGCATGTCGAAGCCGCGCGGCACGTTGAACAGCAGCGTGGGCTTCACCTCGCGCAGGTTGCGCACGGTCTTCTCGATCAGGCCCGGCGCGGGCCGGCCCTCGTCGATGTAGAGCGCGCCGCCATGGGCGAGCACCATGTGCAGGTTGTGGTTGCCGCCGAAGGTGTGACTCCAGGGCAGCCAGTCGACCAGCACCGGCTTCTCGTATTCGAGGAAGCGCCAGGTCTGCGCCATCATCTGCTGGTTGGCGCAGAGCATGCGGTGCGTGTTGATCACCACCTTGGGCTTGCCGGTGGAGCCCGAGGTCAGCAGGTACTTGGCGTGGGTGTCGGGCAGGATGGCTTCGTAGGCCTGCATCACGGCCGGCGTCTCGCTCGCCTGCAGCAGTTGCGCAAAGGGCAGGGCGCCCGCATGCGCATCGGCGTTGCGGCTGAACACCGCGGGCGCCTCGACGCCGCAGCCCGCGAGTGCGCCGCCGTAGACCTTGGCATCCGAGGCGTAGATCAACGCCGGCTGCAGCGCCTGCAGCATGCCGTGCAGCCGCGACGGATCCTTGGCCATGCGCGAATACGCGCTCGACAGCGAGCATGCGGTGCGGCCGATGTGCATGGCCGCGAGCATCAGCACCGCGTGGTCGATCGCATTGTCCGAGAGGATCACGATGGGCTTGTCGGCCGGCAGCTTGAGGTCGAGCAGGCCCTGCGCCACCGCACCCACGGCCTGGCGCAGCGCGCGGTAGTCGAGCTTGCGCCAGCCTTCGCCGCTGTCGTCGCGTTCCGCGAAAGCCAGCGCCTCGGGCGTCTCGCGCGCCCAACGCTCCAGCCATTCGCCGATGCAGCGCGCATAGGGCTTGAGCGCCATCGGCGAACGCAGCGCGAAGGAGCCGTCGTCGAAGTCGACGCGCACGGTGCGCGGCGGGGCGATCTGGCTGGGGTCCAAAAGGAAGTGGTCGTTGTTCATTTCAATCGAGTCTGCCGGTGTCGGCCTTGGCGCGAATCAGGTCTAACAGCAGCATGTCGCGCGCAGCCTCGAGCTCGGCCACGCGCCGCGCGCCCAGTTCTGCGGCCACGCCCTCGGCCACCTTCTGCTTGAGTTCTTCCGTCATCGACGGCGCGCCCAGGTCCTTCCACCAGTCCTCGATCGGCCCGCCCAGGTGCGCGAGCACATGTTCGATGCCGCCCGCGCCGCCCGAAAGATGCAGGTTCATGAACGGCCCCATCACCGCCCAGCGCAGGCCGGGGCCGTGCGCAATGGCGGTGTCGATGTCGGCCACGCTCGCCACGCCCTCGTCGACCAGGTGGAAGGCCTCGCGCCAGAGCGCGGCCTGCAGCCGGTTCGCGATGTGGCCCTTGACCTCGCGCTTCACATGGATCGGCCGCTTGCCGATGGCGGCATAGAAGGCCATCGCGCGTTCGATGGCCTGGGCCGAGGTGCGCTCGCCGCCGACCACCTCCACCAGCGGGATCAGGTGCGGCGGGTTGAAGGGATGGCCCAGCACCACGCGTTCCGGGTGCCTGCATTCGGCCTGCACCGCGCTGATCGCGAGCCCCGAGGAGCTCGACGCCAGGATCGCGTGGGCCGGCGCGGCCTCGTCCATGCGCCGGAACAGGTCGGTCTTGAAATCCAGCCGCTCGGGGCCGCTTTCCTGGACGAAGTCGGCCTGGGCCACCGCGTCTTCGAGCCGCGCATGAAAGCGCAGCCGCCCGGCCGAGGCGCCGGCGGCCAGGCCGAAGCGCTCCAGCGTGGGCCAGTGCGCGGCCACGGCTGCGCGCAGCCGCGCCTCGGCATCGGGCGAGGGATCGGTGGCCTCCACGTCGAGGCCGCGCGCGAGGARGTAGGCGGCCCAGCTGGCGCCGATGACGCCGGTGGCAACCACCGCGACGCGTGTTGTGGCAATCGGTTCCATCTGCATCCCCTCAGGAGTCCGCCGTGAAGCCGATTTTCTTGACCAGCGGGCCCCAGCGGTCGGCCTCGGCGCGCTGCGAGCGTGCCATCTCCTCGGCGGTGGAGCCCTGGGCGATCAGGCCGACCACGGCCAGGCTGTCCGTCACTACCTTTTCCTTGATGGCCGCATTGATCGCCGCATTGGCCGTGGCCACCACGCTGGCCGGCGTCCTGGCCGGGGCGTAGAAGCCGAACCATTCCTCGGTGGTCAGCTCGGCGAAGCCCTGCTCGGCGAAGGTCGGCACTTCGGGCGAGAAGGGCGAGCGTGCCTTGCCCGAGGTGGCGAGCAGCCGCAGCTTGCCGGCCTTGTGGTTGGGAATGAAGTCGCCGCTGGGCGTGACCATGGCGGCGATCTGCCCGCCCACCACGTCGGTCACGCCCGGGATGGAGCCGCGGTAGGGCACGTGCTTGAGATCGACCCCGTGGTTGAGGCCCAGCAGCGCGCCGATGAAGTGCGGCGTCGAGCCGGCCGCGGGCGAGCCGTAGCTGGCCTGGTTCGGATTGGCCTTGGCCCAGGCGAGGAAGTCCTTCACCGTGCGCACCTCGGGCGGCACCAGCGGGCCGACCGCGAGGCCGTGGTGCATGACGGCGGCAATCGACACCGGCGCGAAGTCCTTGCTGGGGTCGTAGCTGAGCTTGCTGTAGATGTGCGGATAGATCGAGGTGCACGAGAAGGGCGACAGCGCCAGCACGCTGCCGTCGGCCGGCGCGCTCCTGAGGCTTTCGAGCGCGATGCGCCCCCCGGCGCCCGGCTTGTTCTCGACCACGGCCACGTTGCGGCAGTAGGCCGAGCCCGCGAGCTTTTCGCCCACGCGGCGCGCCACGCTGTCGCCGGCACTGCCGGCCGGGAAGCCGTAGTAGATCTTGACCTGCTCGAGCGCCTGGGCCAGCGCGGCCAGCGGCGAGAGGGCGCCCAGCGCAGTGGCTGCGCCGAGCGTGTGGAGGAAGTGGCGGCGGGTGTCCATGCGATGTCTCCTTGGGTTGTTCTCAGCGCGGCGCGAATTCGGGGCGCGGGCCGCCTCTGCGCGGCAGCCCCATCATCTGCCTGGCTTCGGCCGGCGTGGCCACTTCCATGTCGAGCTCATGGATCACGCGCACGATGCGTTCGGTGAGCTGCACGTTGGTGGCCAGCTCGCCGTGGCGGAAGTAGAGGTTGTCTTCGAGCCCCACGCGCGCATGGCCGCCCAGCAGCAGCGCCGCCACGTTGGCTTCCAGCTGCGAGGGGCCGATGCCGCTCACGCCGAAGATGCTGCCGCGCGGCAGGGTGTCGACCATCATCTGCAGGAAGCGCGGCGAATACGGCATCGCGTTCTGGAAGTTGCGGTGCACGTTCATCACCAGGTTGATGAAGTAGGGCTCGTCGTCATGGCCTTCCTCGATCAGCGTGGTGGTGTCCTGCAGGATGTGCGTGGGGCTGAACACCTCCCACTCGGGCTTGATGCCGCGCGCCTTCATGCCGGCGGCGAGTTCGCGGCCGCGGGTGATGGGCGTGTCCATCAGGATCTGCTTGCCCTCGAAGCTCAGGTTGAGCGTGGTGGCGTCGAGCGTGCACATCTCGGCGCCCGCGTCCATGCCCTTGATGCGTTCTTCCCAGGCGATCTCCCAGCGATCGCCGGCCAGCGGCTTCACCATGTCGCCATGCACGCCGCCGCCGGTGGAGTTGTTGATGACGATGTCGCAGCCGGCGTTGCGGATGCGGCTGTTGATGTCGCGGTACACGTCGGCGCTGCATGTGGCGCCGTCGTCGGGGCGGCGCGCATGGATGGCGGCCACGCTCGCGCCGGCGTTCCAGCAGCGCAGCACGTCGGCCGCGATCTCGTCGGGCTGGGTGGGAAGGTGGGGGTTCTGCGACTTGTGCGCCATGCCGCCGGTGGGGGCGATGGTCACGATCACTTTGCGCTTGGACGACGACATGCTCCGGGTCTCCTGGGGTGTCTTCTTTCATGAGGGGCGCGCTATTATTTTTGGCGGCGCAGGCACACTCAGTCATTGCGACGACATTTGGGCTCAGGGTTTACGCACCCGGGCCTCAGGAGCTTTCATTTCATGGCCACGACGAAGCCGGCCTTCAAGGCGGCATCGCTGACGATTTCCCAGTTGCTGCAGCGCTCGGCCTGGTATCCGCTGCTCGACGAAACGGCGCGCGAGCGCGTGCTCGACGAGATCCGCGAGGTCGACGTGGCGGCCGGCGCCGCGCTGTGCCGGCGCGGCGACACGCCGCTGCACTGGTACGGCACGCTCGAAGGCTTGCTCAAGTGGTCGATCACCTCGAGCGACGGGCGCTCGGTGACCTTCGGCGGGCTGTCGGTGGGCAGCTGGTTCGGCGAAGGCACGCTGCTGCGCGGCGCTCCGCGTTCGGCCGACGTCATTGCGCTGCGGCCCAGCCGCGTGGCCCAGTTGCCGCTGGAGACTTTCGAGTGGCTGCACCGCACGCAGCGCGGCTTCGATCACTTCCTGCTGCAGCAGCTCAACGAGCGGCTGCACTGGTTCATGGGCAACTACGCGGCGCACCGGCTGCTCGACGCCGACAGCCAGGTGGCGCGTGCGCTGGCGGGGCTGTTCCATCCATGGCTGTATCCGGGCAGCGAGCTGCATCTGCAGACGTCGCAGGAAGAGATCGCGAATCTCTCGGGGGTGTCGCGGCAGCGCTGCAATGCGGCGTTGAACCGATTGAAGGAGGCGGGCTTCCTGCGGATCGAATACGGGGGAATCACCGTGATCGACCTTGAGGGGCTGCGGCGGTTTATCGAATAGGCGTGGTTCGCCGCGCCTGGGCGCCCTTCATTTCGCCGGCTTCGCCTTTTCCGCCAGCCGCTTGCGGTACTCCGTCGTCGTCAGGCCCGCAAAGCCCCAGTCGTCGGTGTCGATCTCTTCGATCACGATGTGCGTCCACTCGGGCGGCTTGTTCAGCACGCGTTCAAGCGTTTCCGTGAACTCGGCGATGACCTGGGTCTTCTGTTCGCGCGTCACGCCGTCGCGGGTGATCTTCAGGTTGATGAAAGGCATGGTGTCCTCCTTGGGTGGGTGGTTGGATCGATGAATGAAGGAGGGGTTACCACTTGCCCGTGCTCATGCCGCCGTCCACCGGCAGCACCACGCCCGTCGTGAAATCGGCGCTGGTGAGGTAGAGCACGGCGTCGGCGATTTCGCGCACGGTCGCAATGCGGCCGGCGGGCGAGAGGCCGTTCAGGAAGCCGTGCTGCTCGGGCGTGTACAGCGGCGTGTCGACGATGCCGGGCGCCACCGCATTCACCTTGACGTTGTGCGGTGCGAGTTCGAGCGCCAGCGCGCGCGTCGCGGCGTTGATGCCGCCCTTGATGAGCACTGGCAGCAGGGCAGGCACCTGCTGGTTCGGCTGCAGCGCGATGCTGGCGGTGATGTTCACGATGTGGCCCTGCCGGCGCGCCACCATGTGCCTTGCCGCGGCCTGCGAGGCGTAGACAAAGCCCTTGAGGTTGGTGGCCACCAGCTGGTCGAGCTCTTCCTCGGTGTATTCGACGAACGGCTTGGCGTTGAAGATGCCTGCGTTGTTGACGAGCACGTCGACCTGACCGAAGCGCTCCATGGCGCGGTCGATGAGCTGCTGCGCGGTCGCGCGCTGGCCGATGTCGCCGGCGACGCCGAGAAAGCGTGCCGGGTTGCCGAGCTGCTTTGCCGCGGCCGCGAGCCGCTCGTCGGTGCGTGCATTGGCGACGACGTTGAAGCCGCGTTCGAGGTAGGCCTCGGCCAGGCCCAGCCCGATGCCGCTCGAGGCGCCGGTGATGACGACCGTGGATGAAGTGCTGCTGTCTTGCATGTCGGGTTCTCCAGAAGTTGATGACGTGAGGAGAACTGTATTGATGACGCAGACATAGATAAATCACTA
>NZ_JBFTPJ010000268.1:0-6358 GCF_056398445.1 Variovorax sp. 01T439_2 | reverse complement strand
CTCCTGACCCGAGGTCCTTGCCGCAAATTCGTGCGCTCACTCGGCGCACACGCGTGCCAGGCCGCGGTCCAGCCCGGTCGCGAACAGCGCAGCGGCGACGGCCCCTGCGCATCGACATGCCGCGCGCGATGCGAAGGCCCTGCGCCGCGGCGCCCGCGCATCGGCCGGATGACTGAACCAAGTCCCGGCCTTCGATCGAAGGCATAAAAAGAATCAGCCCCGAAGGGACCTTGAAGAAGGTATTGGCTCGCTCGGCCAGGACACCAGACCCATTCAGCACAAAGCGACAGAGAGTCGTGTGCTACCACTTCAAACCCAGCAATGGCCTGCGCGAAGGTCGATCTCGCACTGTCCGAAACTACATGCTGACCAGGAACTCCCCAACGACGGTCACGCAATGGTCGAAGCCCGGCGTGTAGTCCAGCGTGGCGATGGCGTCGAACGCAGCGCGCAAGCCGGCATGCGGCTGCCGAATCTGAGACAGGAATGCCTCCCGGTGGCGCAGCAGGAACGGCGTTGCCGCTCGGAGCTGGGACGGCTCGCGCTCGATCACGAGCGCAAGGTCGAACAGATCGCGCGCCGTGGCCCGGTCGCCACGGTGGTACATCTTCTTGGCAATGATCTCGGCGGCCGTCTCCACCTTCACGGAGCGGCCACCGATGTCCCAGGTTTCCCAAGCCTCGGCCAGCAGGTTGGGAGCGGCCACGAAGTCGATTTCGCCTTCCTCGAATTGCAGCTTGACAAAGGTGCCAGGCTGCTCGGTGTAGTCCTGCGTCAGGTCCGCCGCCGTGTCGCTCAACCGAGGCGTGACAAAGCCGAGGTACTGCGGATCGGGCACGAAGATGTCTATGTCTTTGCTCAACCTATGGTGGTAGCGGAACATCAGCACAGTCCCGCCGCCGAAGGTCCAGAACGGATCGGCGATCCCACCGTATCGGCTGATCTCGTCGATCAGCGCCAGTGCCCGCGGGAACAGCTTTTCCCAGGGACCGCCGGGCAATGCCTCGGGCTTCATGCCCACAGCGCCCGCCGGTGCACGGACAAGGATTCGGCCAACTTCGCCACGTTGCGCCAGATCTGCCGCGGCGGCAGGTGCGCGCGCGAGGCCGTCTCCTCCACTGCCATCACGATGATCGGCACAGGCGCTTCGTCAAGCAAATGAGTCAGGTGCGGGGCGAATGGAGGCGGCACGTCGCCGCTCGCCAGGGCTTGCTCGAGCGCCTCGGGCGCCATTTCACTCGCATAGCTGACACTGGCCGTCTTGGCCGCCATCCACAGGCCACGCTTCTTGCGCCGCGCCAGCGTATCCGGCTTGAGACTGTCCAGCCCCAGCACTGCCATCACCTGTCCCACGCGATTGACACCCAGATCGCCCAGGACGCCGGTTTCCAAGCCAACCAGGGTTTGCCGGGACAGGCCGCTCAGGTGCGCCAACTGCGCTTGGGACAAGCCCAGTTCGGCACGTCGGGCTCGTACGGCATGGCCGATGTCGATGAGGTTCATGGCAGAGCACAGCCAGATGTTGTCTAAAATATTAGACATATTACGCCTGCCATCCCCACTTGCAAGAACAAGGGCCATGTCTTCCCCGCCTCCTGACGCGCATTTGGAAATGCACTGATGGGGGAACTCCCTTCGATTCACTGGCAAATGCCTTTCAGCTTTGTTGCTGAATGTTTACCAAATCCGCTGATCGGCGGTTTCGGAGGAGGGGAATCGATGGCGAGACGGCGCAAGTCCAGCGCGGCCGAGGATCTCATGGACCTCATGCCTTGCTACTCGAGCTTTCGCGCGGTCGGCTTTACGGGTTTCTCGCCTCGCCCTCGAGCAGCCAGATATTTCTTCGCGTCGTCCCAAGGCACGGAGCTCCCGGTCGCCAGCAACTTGGCCCAGTGCGTATTCCGGTCCGACGTGGACACTGATTCCGATCCGAGGTGGTCACTGATTCCGATCCGAGGTGGTCACCGATTCCGATCCGACGTGGTCACCGATTCCGATCCGACGTGATCACCGATTCCGGTTCGACGTGGTCACCGATTCCGGTTCGACGTGGTCACCGATTCCGATACGACGAGGTCGTCGGTTTCCGTCGGAGTCGGTCACCGATTTCAGCCTTAACTAATTACCGTCTCTGTTCTGGGTTGGTCAAGCATGACGTATTAGGTTGCGTCCTCAACCTTCTAGCAGCTTGCGCCCCCGCAACTTGCGCATCGACTCACCTTTTAGCTGTATGCGGTGCGCCTGATGGACCACACGATCGAGGACGGCATCAGCGATGGTGGGATCAGGGAAGAACGAATGCCACTTGTCTGTTGGGTACTGCGAAGTGATTAGCAGGGAACCGGTCCGCATCCGACGATCAACRACATCCAACAACACCTGAGCCGCGGTTGAAGACATTTCACCGATCCCGAAATCATCAAGGATGAGCAAACTCGGCTTGGAGAGCGCCAGTCGGAGCTTGGGCAACGAGCCATCATGGGTTGCCTCGCCGATAGAGGAAAACAGATCGCTGGCTCGATAGAAGGCCGCTGGGATCTTCAGGCGACAGGCTTGATGACCAAACGCGCACGCCAGCCAAGTCTTTCCGACACCAGTTGCTCCGACGATGATCAGATTTTGCTGATGGCGGATCCAGCCGCAACTAGAGAGCGAAGACAGAAGTGCCTTGTCCATTCCACGAGTCGGGCGATTGTCCAACTCCTCGAACGCTGCGTTCTCTGGCAGCGAAGCCCCACGTACAAGGCGGTTCAGCTTCCGACTTTCCCGCGCCGCTATTTCTGCTTCTACCAATAGTCCAAATCGCTCGTCAAACGTTAGCTGATGAAGCTTGGATTGCTCCGCCTGAAGCTCATATGTCTCCGCCATTGTCGTCAGGCGAAGCTCGCGCAACCGGGAAGTCGTCTGTTCTGTCGTGCTCATGATTCGTCTCCAAAGTAATGTGGGCCGCGAAGGTTGACGTGTTCAGGGCGAGGTGTGGCAGCCGGCAGAGGCCGGACCCGCAGATCCGCCTGATTCGACAGGATTGAGGTGATGCTGCGCAATGCGGTGATATTTAGCGGAAGCGCATACGCGCAAACCGCTTCAAAGCGCTCTTCGCCGTACGTCCGTGCCAAGTCGCGCATCCGGCGAGCGGCTTTGATCCCATTGGTTGCGTCGCTGCGTTCCTGCAAGTGGTAGCGAATCATCTTGGCGGCGTTTGGCCCGACAGACTCGGCCCATGAACTCAAGGCTTTGGGCTCACCTTCGAGGACGTGCATGTGAACAATCGGGCGATGATCTTGTACCGTGCTGACTTCACCGTCCGTCTGGAGGAGCGCGTGCATTGCAATGCGGCGCCCCTTGGAAAATGCCTCGATCACGGTAGAAGTGATGCGCAGGTCGACACGATCTCGGGCGTAAGCAAATGGAACCGAGTAGAAACAGCGAGCGTGTTCGAAGTGATGATCCTCACCAACACGCACAGCGTAGCGCCACTCGCAAATTTCGAACGGCTGCTCTGGCAGCGGTTTTAACGCGGGCCTATCAGTTGATTCAAACCGCTCGCGGCGGCAACCCGACATCTTCTTGAAAGGGTGATCATTGAGCGAAACAGTGAGGTGCCGGAGGTCACTGTTGAGTTCTTCTAAATTGAAGAACACGCGATTGCGCAGCTTGAAGAGAATGATTCGTTGCGCGATCTGGACACCGACCTCGGCCTTCGCTTTGTGTTTCGGTTTGCGGGGTCCCGCAGGCTTCGCCACACAGTCGTAGTGGCGAAGCATCTCGCGATAGGCCGGATTTAGGGTGATGTCATCCCGGGTACGCCGCACGACTGCGGCCTTAAGGTTGTCGCACACGACCCACTTGGGCACCCCACCCATCGCCTCGAAGCAGTTGATGTGGCAGAGCAGCCAGTCGGCCGTGGTCTGACTCGCTGTGGCTTGCACGTAGGTGAAGTTGGAACAGCCGAGTACGGCGACAAAGATCTGGGCAAACTTCGAAGGTCCACCCGCACGATCTCGGATTTCAACCGTCCGCCCCGCAAAATCGACGAAGAGCTCCTCTCCGGGGCGGTGCGTGCGCCGCAACACGATGTGTTGCGCCTTGATCCACTCTCTGTATTTCTCGGTGAACTGTGAGTACTCGATTCCATCCGGGCAAGTCTCTTTCCATTCCTGCCACAGTTGATGCCTCGTGGCATCAGGGCGCCCCATCTCCTCGTGGATCCAACTCCAATCCGGGGTGGCCTTCTGGCGCTGTACTGATCGGTCGGCTGAACCGATGGCGCGACACCATTGCTCGTCGTCGAGCTCTTTCAGCGCGTTCCAACCGAGTGTTTGCGCTTTCAGCAAGGTCCGTACGCTGGCGACGGCGCCAGGAGATATGCCGACGCTCTTTGCGATGGCACGGTTCGACTGAGACGTGTCGTAAAAGTGCAAGCGCGCGACTTCGCGCTGCAGACGAATGTCAAGCCTCATTGGGCTTTCCTCCGGCGATTAGGCCACCGGAGGCAGGTGGCGAGACGAGCTTAGCCCTCAGCATCCGCGGGTACTTGACTCGCGGAATTCGCCGACCGATACTCCTGCCATACATGTTTCACCTTGTCTGGCTCGGCCGGACGCTTAAGCCCGTGGTTGCCGCCTCGGGCTTTTGCGTTTAGGACGGATGTTTTTTAACTCGTCTCTATAGGCTGTCCTTTCTTGGACGCAGGGGCGCCGGTGAGGCGTGCTCTTGCGAGCCATGCCGCGACATCACTCGTGAGGGCGAAATACCCCCGTCGATTGGGCAAGTTGAACAATGCAACCGGCACCTGCCCACGTTTCTGGGCTTGCCGCAGGCCCGCCGAGGTGTTGTGACCCATAGACGTCACCAGTGCTCGCCCGCCCAGCAGAGGACCATGCTTCGCCTCGAGTGCTTCCCTTAGTTCCATGTGAAGTGCCTCGAATGAAGACGAGTCCAGGGCGGAAGGCGTCATGAGTTCTTTTCTAGTGCGGCGAGGTCTCGTAGTGTTCGCCGGAGTTCGTTTGGAGTCCACCTCGCTAAAAATCCGGAATTTCTGTACGCTTCCGGGATGGCCTCTAATCCTGAGCGGACACGTGTTGGGCGTCCTTGCCGCGATCCGGTGGATCAGGTGCGCACACAGTTTTGGCTTGGAGGGACCCTGATAAAGAGCGGCCTTCCGTCCTCCGACGCCCTCGAGCGACGGCTGCAGCCAGACCTCGTCCGCCCTCGCGAAGACGGAATGCTTCGTCCCAGCAAATATTGTCGGTACCAGGATGGCTCGCGAGTCCCCAGCAGGATCGTTGGAAAAAGCTACCCCGTCGACCTGGCTGAAGAGGCCTTCCCCGGAACGGCCTTCTTTTTTGATTCGGTCATTTGGCCCCTACTCAAAGGACGTGCGCTCACAGTCGCCGAGGCTGACGATCTGCTTTGGGCCATGTCTGACGACATTCGGCAATTGATTTTCGAGTCGAGGGCCGTCCCGGGCCGGCCACACCGCCAGTTTATTAAACGGCTGTATTACCTCGACGGCAAGGTTGCGAAGGCTCTTGCCGAGGTGGGAACTTTCGAAGCGCTGACAGCGGTCGTGGTGCTGCTGGCTAAGGCCGAGGCAAAGCCACCTTCGATCGGGCTTCGAAGAGCGGCGCACGCCTGTTATTTCATGATGCAAAACTATCTGCTCAAAAACCCGGAAATCCCTCCCGTGATTGAGGCGGTCATCGAGCTTATTGACGAACGATATGAGCAGTGGGTAGGAGTCCACGATCAAATGCAACTAGCCTTGCCAGCAAAATCCAAACTTCTGCGTGGAAGGGATTTTCAGTGGGTTGGGATGTCAAAAAGCACTCCTCTCGACGGACCCTTTTCGAGCTGGTATCGCGGTGCTCTAAGGCAGCGATGATCAATCTGTGGCTCCCGCCGCGACGAGAACGGCCCGAAGACATTCGTTGGCAGACCGAGCGAACTCTCGCGCAGCTTAGGCGGGAACACCGAAGGCCCAGCGCCGTCTCAGACCCGTTCATGCGCGATGTGCTCGGCCGAACCTGGAAGGGCAATGCCAAGCAACTGCGTTGTTACCTCGAGCAAGCGGTCGCGCTGGCGATGAAGGAATTATCGATCTCCCGATCGGAGGCACGGGCTCGAGCGCTGAAGAGCGGTCTGGTGAACTTGGCGGCGCCTTCGCACCCTTGCAAACCAGGATCGAGGAGGCGGAACGGCTGCACATTCAACGGGCACTGGAGCGCACAGGCGGGAGCATCTCCGAGACTGCCGATCTCCTCGGCACCAGCCGCAAGACACTCTGGGAAAAGATGAAACGACTCAAGATGAAGACGGTTGAATTCGAATTGAGTCAGCCTGGGGCAGAACGCTGACG
>NZ_JBFTPJ010000267.1:0-6365 GCF_056398445.1 Variovorax sp. 01T439_2 | reverse complement strand
CAGCAGCACCGAGGTCTCGTAGCCCTTGCGCCTGAGGCGCGTGGCCTGCAGCAGGTTCACGAAGCCGACCGAGCCCTCGAAGGCCACCGTGTGGAAGGTGACGAGCGCCTTCTCGCCGGGCTCGGCCTTGACGTCTTCGAACACCTTCTCTTCGTAGTCGACGAGGAACTCGCCTTTCTCGTTGCGGGGGCGGGTGACTTTGGGCATGGGGTACTCCGGTTGAAGAAAAAGGGGATGAACGCAGGTCTTGCGTGCCTTTCTCTTTGCAGGCGACGTGCCAGCGCCCGGCGCGGCGCGTGCGATCAATGCGCGATCAATTCGCCGGGATGCGGCCTACGCGCCCGAAAACTTTTTTCGGCCGCACGAAAACCCCTCGGCCAAGGCGGCCGGCGCGGCCCCGCCTGCACCGGGAAGACGCATCCGCCATGCGATCAATGCACCCGATCAACGGGGTTGATCGCACCTGATCGAGGCATCCGGCCCCTCTGGAGCGGGCGCGATTCCTGCGTGCCTGATCGGTGGCCCGATGCAATCAATGGATGCAATCAACTTTGCCGATGACCACGATCACCGCCCACTGGCGCAAGCAGCTGCGCAACACCGCCAAGCCGGCCTACCTGCTGCTGGCCGAATTGATTGCCGACGACATCAAGACCGGCCGCCTCGCCGTGCGCGACCGGCTGCCCACCCTGCGCGAGCTCGCGGCCGAGCTGGAGCTCAACTACACGACGGTGGCACGCGGCTATGCCGAGGCACGCAAGCGCGGCCTGATCGATTCGCGCGCCGGCACCGGCACCTTCATCCGCTCGGGCAGCCCGAGCCTGCGGCTGCGCGGCGGCAGCGGCGCCGAGATGACCATGAACATGCCGCCCGAGCCCGACGACCCGCACCTGATGGCGCGGCTGCACGACAGCGCGAGCCGCGCCTTCGCCGAGGCCAACCTGCACGACCTGCTGCGCTACCAGGACTTCGGCGGCACCGCGCACGACCGCGAGGCCGCGATGCACTGGCTGCGGCCCTTCGTGCCCGACGCGGGCATCGACCGCATCCTCGTGTGCCCCGGCATCCACGGCGTGCTCACGGCGCTGTTCTCGCAGCTCGCGCGGCCGGGCGAGCTGATCTGCGTGGAGTCGCTCACCTATCCGGGCGTGAAGGCCATCGCGGCGCAGCTGGGCGTGCAGCTGCATGCGCTGCAGCTCGATGACGACGGCCCCATTGCCGATGCCTTCGAGCACGCCTGCAGGACGCTCAAGCCCAAGGCGCTCTATTGCAACCCCACGCTGCTGAATCCGACCGCGGGCACGGTGCCCCGCGCGCGGCGCGAGGCGCTGGCCGACGTGGCGCTGCGCTATGCGGTGCCGATCATCGAGGACGACGCCTACGGCATGCTGCCGCGCCAGACGCCGGCCGCGCTCGCCACGCTGGCGCCCGGGCTCACCTACTACGTGAGCGGGTTCTCCAAATGCTTTGGCGCGGGCCTGCGCAGCGCCTACGTGTGCTCGCCCACCGTGGTCCAGTCGCAGCGCCTGGCTGGCGCGATGCGCGCGACCACCGTGATGGCCTCGCCCATCACCAATGCGTTGACCACGCTGTGGGTCGAGGACGGCACCGCCGAGGCCATGCTGCAGGCGGTGCGCAGCGAATCGATGGCGCGGCAGGCGCTGGCCGCGCGGCATCTGGGCGGCAGCGGGCTGCAGGCGCATCCCGAGGGCTTCCATGCCTGGCTGCCGCTCGCGCCGGGCTGGAGCCCGGTGGAGTTCGCCTCCTACCTGCGCACGCAGAACGTCGGCGTGGTGGCGAGCGCGGCCTTCTCCACCGATGGCGATCCGCCCGAGGCGGTGCGCATCTGCCTGGGCGGCCCGATGTCGCGCGAGCAGTGCGACCAGGCGCTGCGGCTCATCGCCGACACGCTCGCGCATCCGCTGCATCCGCACGCCACGCTGCGCGGCGGCTGAGCGCGGTGGCCGCGTTCAGGCGCAGTCGAGCTTCAGTGCCTCGATGCGGCCGCCGAAGCCGAGCTTGCGCATCAGGCCGCCCTCGCGGCTGTTCGCCGGAAAGTCGACCGTGCGGTCCTTGAACATCGCATGCTCGTACACCTTCAGCGTGGCGCGCGGGCCCACGCTGACGCTGTCGATGTCGCGCTTGAGCTGCCGCGCGGTGCCGCGGTCCATGCTCTGGACCTCGGCCGGCCCCACCAGCGTCAGCATGTCGCCCTGGAAGTTGCGGCCGGTATAGAACTGGGCCCAGCAGCCCGAGGCCAGCGCGGGGTCTTCGATGCGCACGGGCACGAGCAGGATCGTGGGATCGGGCTGGTTGTCCGTGGCGGCGGTGGGGCTGGCCGAGCGCGTGGGGCCGGGCATGTGGGAGCAGGCGCCGAGCGCCACGGCGCCGGCAATCATGAGGTAGCGGAAATTCTTCATTGGTTCATTGGATGAGGATGGTGGTTGCTGCGGTTGGGAAAGCAGGCTCTTCAGGCTAGCGGCCACGGCTGCCCGCCGCGTAGGAGCAAAGCCCAAGCGCCCGTCCCCGCGCCGCGACGGCGGCGTTTGCCGCGCGCAACGCCGGGCGGCAAATCTCCGCGAATGGCTGYGGCCCGGATGCGCCCCTTTCCTACGCCGGCCGGTGCTGCGGATGTCCAGTCTGGCGATTCGCACCCATCCAATTTCTTGTTCATCATCGAAGGAAGCCATGGCCACGAGCAGCATCCTGGGAGGCGAACGCCCGCCGGAGGAACCGAAGGGAACGGACGTCGACAGCCTGGGCCCCAGCGACACGAGCGACAGCGGAAGCGACGTGCGCACCTCGCGCGAACGCAGCGCCATTCCCGAAGACGCCGCGGAAGGCGCCATTCCCATTTCGCATGAAAGCAGCACCGATGCCGAGGGCACCGGTGAGCGTGCGTCGGCGGACGCTCCGCCGTCAGCGCCCGATGCGGACATCCTGCCGGACCGCACCGAGGACGCGGGCTCGCCCGACGAGCTTGCCGGCACGGAAGAAGAAGAAATCGACGGCGACAACGACGACGAAGCGGAGGACGCCGGCAACAAGCCCGCTTGAGGCGAGTTCGGTGCAACGCCATGCACGGCCAACTTGACTGCGCGCTCCACGGGCTCCAGCAGCTTGCCTATGCCCGGATCACGCGCGAATTCCACCAGGCCTGGCAGGCGAGGACGGACTGTCCCGCGTCCTGCGAAGCCGCCATCGGCGAGTCGCATCGCCGGGTGCAGCAGTGCGAACAGGTGCTCGCGCAGCTGCGCCTGCTGATCGACGATCCACAGCAGATCGCGGAAATCAAGATTGCGCGCGCGTTGTACCTGCGCCTGCTGCTGGAAAGCGCGCCCGTGCGGCTGCAGTCGTGGAGCGACAGCGAAAGCTTCGACGACATGCCCAAGTCCCACCTGTTCGAATGGATTTCCTACGACTTCGAACGGCTCGAACTGGCCGAGCTCGAAGGCTCCATGACGCCCGAGGAAGCCGCTTCGTACGCGCAGGCGCTCGACGCGCGCGCCAGCAGCAGCCTGCGCGAGGAGTGAGCGCGCGGCGGGCGGGCCTTCACTCAGCCCCGGCCCAGCACGATCGCGCCGTCCTGGATGTAGCGGTCGAATTCGAGCTTGGGAATGGCCGCGGTCAGCGACTGGCCCTGGTCGGTCCAGGTGAGCACGACGCTGTCGTCGGCCATCATGATCTGGCAGTTCCCCTTCGGGATCTTCAACTGCGGGCCGTCGCCGGCGCGAAACGCGACATCGCCTGCGATGCGGGCGTCGATCTGCGTGGTGGAAGTCATGGTCTTGATCTGCCTTGCTTGCTATTGCGGCGCGGGGCGCGCGTGGCGGTGGCTGCCGTCGCTGCGCTGCTCCTTGGAAGGATCGGCATCGCGCGTGGGTGCGAGGCCGCCGGGCGAACCCGCCGAGGGCGGCCGCGAGGTCTGCGTGCGCGCGCTGGCCGGGCCCTGGTCGGCGCCGAGCTGGCGCTGGTCGGTCGCGCCGGCGGGCTGGTCCGCGGGGCGCGTGGCCGGCGGTTTTTCCGCATCGCTCATCGGCGGAGCGCGCGTGCCCTTGGGCGTGCCGGTGGGCTGGGCGACCGCGGCCATGGCGGCCAGGGCCATGGCGGCTGCCGCGAGGCCGCATTGGAAGAAGCGCAGTGGTTTGCCGTGCATGGAGGAGTCCTCGAAAAGAAGAAGCTGCAAGCCTCCTTTCTCGCGCAGCCTGGCCGCGTGCTTGTAGGCAGGGACAGCATTCCCGCGCCGGTGGCAGGCCTGCGCGCGACTCGCTTGCGCCGAAGACGCGCCGCTTTCCTACGCGCGCCGCCACCAGCGCGGCGCACGGTGGAATTTCTTTCTAGCAAAGGAATCCACAGCGTGACGCAAAGACGATCCACCGAATCAGCGAATGCGCCAGCCTACGGCCGCCCCGTGCCCGCCGAGCGCAGCATGAAGCGCGAGGCCAGGACGCCGGCTGAAAACGGCGAGCCCGTGGGCCCCAACAACGGCCCGGCCATCACCGAGCAAAGAAAACCGCCCACCCCCGGCGATGCCGCGGTCGGCGAAAGCGGCAACCACGGCAGCTCGCCGGGCAGCCAGCCCGGCCGTGCCGAGAAGGCATTGCGCGAGGAATGATGAGCCGCCGGTGAATGCATCGGGGCAGCCCACCCCGAAGAACGCTTACAGCGGACGTCAGGCGGCACCGACACCGGTCCTCCTGCGCTCGAACACCATTTCTTCATGGAACCAGCGCACGCAGTGCAGCAGCTGGCGCTGGCAATTCTCAACCTGCCTCGATTTCGACGAGGCCTACGAAGGAGTCATGACATGGCCAACTACACGAACACCGCGGACACCGCCACCACCGAGGATGTGGTCAAGGTGCTGAACGATCTTCTGGAGAACTCGCGCGACGGCGAATACGGCTTCCGCGCCTGTGCCGAGGAAGTCGACTCGCCGCAGCTCAAGCAGGTCTTCCAGAGCCGCTCGGCCGAATGCGCCAAGGCGGCAGCGGAACTGGTCCAGCTCATCCAGCGTTTCGGCGGCTCGCCCGACAAGGGCGGCACGGCGACCGGTGCCATGCACCGCGGCTGGGTGCACGTGAAGGGCACGGTGGGCGCCAACAGCGCGCTCTCCATGCTCGAGGAATGCGAGCGCGGTGAAGACGCCGCGGTGGCGCGCTACCGCAAGGCGCTGAAGGAGGACTTGCCGGCCGACGTGCGCGCCGTGATCCAGCAGCAGTCCGAAGGCGCCAAGCGCAACCACGACCAGATCAAGCGGCTGCGCGACGAGATGCGCAGCAAGAGCAAGTAAGTCACAAGGGGCAAGGGACTGCGCCGCCCGGCAGGGCCGCACGGGGCAAAATGGACATCGTCCTGCAACTCCGGCGGCCTTGTCCTTGACCTCCATTCACTACGACCTCGCGCGCTTCGATGCCGCCATCGTCGACCTCGACGGCACCATGGTCGACACCCTCGGCGATTTCGCGGTGTCGCTCAACCACATGCTGGGCGACCTTTCGCTGCCGCCGGTGGCACCGGCCGCCATCGAGAAGATGGTGGGCAAGGGATCGGAGCACCTGATTCTTTCGGCGCTCGCGCACGTGATGTCATCCGGCAGCGCGGCGCCCGAGGGCGCGGACGCGCAGGTGCTGCACGCGCGTGCGCAGGCGCTCTTCGACCAGGCCTGGGAACGCTACCAGCATCACTATCTCGCCATCAACGGACARCACTCGGCGGTGTACCCGGGCGTGGTCGAAGGATTGAAGGCGCTGCGCTCGCGCGGCCTGCGCCTGGCCTGCCTCACCAACAAGCCGACCTCGTTCGCCAAGCCGCTGCTGGCGGCCAAGGGGCTCGACGGCTTCTTCGACTTCGCGTTCGGCGGCGATGCCTTCGCGCGCAAGAAGCCCGATCCCCTGCCGCTCCTGAAGACCTGCGAAGCGCTGGGCACCGCCCCCGCGCGCGCGCTGATGGTCGGCGACTCCAGCAACGACGCCAGGGCCGCGCGCGCCGCCGGTTGCCCGGTGGTGCTGGTCACCTACGGCTACAACCACGGCGAACCGATACGCGGCGTCGATGCCGACGGCTTCGTCGACTCGCTCGCCGAGATCGACCGAAGCGTTTCCTGACGGCGCGCGGCTACTTGCCGAGCAGCGCGTCCTTGAGCTTCCAGTCGGCCGGCGCGGGCCCGAGCCAGATGCGCAGCAGCGCGTTGAAGAACGCCGGCTCCTTCACCGGATCGGGCTGCGGCACGCCGCGCACCGTCACCAGCGTGCCCGTGCCGGGCAGCCAGTCGATGGTGAAGGTGTCGCCGGCCTTGAGCTGCTTCTGGTCGGAGAACATCCGGCCCATGCGCAGCAGCCCCGGAATGAGGTTGACCATTTCGC
>NZ_JBFTPJ010000266.1:0-7066 GCF_056398445.1 Variovorax sp. 01T439_2 | reverse complement strand
GCGCGGCCTCGATGGGCTGGCAGGCGGCCTCGCCGGCCGGCGTGAGATGCAGCGTCTTGGCGCGGCGGTCGGCCGGGTCTTCGCGGCGCTCCACGAAGCCGGCCTCCACCAGCTGGTCGATCGAGCGCACCAGCGAAGGCCCCTCGATGCCCAGCGCCTCGGCAAGCACGCCCTGGCGCACGCCGCCGTGCAGGCGGCCGATCATCACGATCGGCCACGCCAGCGACTGCGAAAGCCCGACATGCGCCACCGCCTTGTCGGCCGCGGCCCGGTAGCCGCGCTGCAGCGGCGACAGCGCCATGCCGAGCGACATCAGCGCGGCTTCTCGGGTCTTCGAGACGTGGGCCATGGTTCTCTCAAATTAGTTAGCTTGCTATCTATTTTAGGAGAAAAGCCGCAGCACTGCAGCGCCCCATGGAAGAACCCCAGGGGGAAATCAGGAAAGAAGAAAAGTGTGAAGCCCGCCGATAAGCCGGATTCTGTGCGTTGGAGTTGCCCCCAACGTGACCGCCATTACTCTGGGCCGCTTGTCGCCAAACGGCTCGATGCCACCTACCCGCCAGCTCAGCGGAACCACCTCGATACTGGCCTACTTGGTGTTGCTGCGCGCAGAGATTGCCCGTTTCACCCGAACTGAATCGGCTCGTCTCTGTTGCTCTGATCCTCACCTCACGGTGGAGAGTCGTTAACTCCTGCGCTGTCCTGTGCAGTCCGGACGTTCCTCCAGTGCGGTCTTTCGACGCGGCGCCTTGCGGCGTCGCCCCTTGCGGGCTTGCACCAGCGGCGGTCTGGCGTGCTTCACGCCGGGGATTATCGCTCGATTACCTCGCGGGCGCCGGCCGTCCGCTCCACAATGGCGCTTCGACTGCCCCGACAAAAGCCCAAGGRGATCCCATGAAGGCCCAGAACATCCTCCAGACCATCGGCAACACGCCGCACATCCGCATCAACCGCCTGTTCGGCAATGCGAAGCAGCAGGTGTGGATCAAGTCCGAGCGCGCCAACCCCGGCGGCTCCATCAAGGACCGCATCGCGCTGTCGATGGTGGAAGACGCCGAGAAGTCCGGCGCGCTGAAGCCCGGCGGCACCATCGTGGAGCCCACCTCGGGCAACACCGGCATCGGCCTGGCCATGGTCGCGGCCGTCAAGGGCTACAAGCTGATCCTCGTGATGCCCGACAGCATGTCGGTGGAGCGCCGCCGCCTCATGCTGGCCTACGGCGCCACCTTCGACCTCACGCCGCGCGCCGGCGGCATGAAGGCTTCCATCGCGCGCGCCGAGGAAATCGTGGCCGGCACGCCGGGCGCGTGGATGCCGCAGCAGTTCAACAACCCCGCCAACATCGACGTGCACGTGCGCACCACGGCCGAGGAAATCGCGGCCGACTTTCCTGACGGCATCGACGTGCTGATCACCGGCGTGGGCACCGGCGGCCACATCACGGGCGTGGCGCGGGTGCTCAAGAAGAAGTGGCCGAAGCTGCAGGTGTTCGCGGTGGAGCCGGTGGCCTCGCCGGTGATCTCGGGCGGCCAGCCCTCGCCGCACCCGATCCAGGGCATTGGCGCGGGCTTCATCCCGAAGAACCTCGACACCTCGCTGCTCGACGGCGTGCTGCAGGTCGACGCCGAACCGGCGCGCGAAATGGCCCGCCGCTGCGCGGTCGAGGAAGGCATGCTGGTGGGCATTTCCTCGGGCGCCACGCTCGCGGCCATCGCGCAGAAGCTGCCCTCGCTGGCACCCGATGCGGTGGTGCTGGGATTCAACTACGACACCGGCGAGCGCTATCTCTCCGTCGAGGGCTTCCTCCCAGCCTGACCCAGCTATCTCTTTCATAGCGCCTCGGCGCGTAAAATCCGTGGCCTGCTTGATAACCACAAGCCCCATGACATGCTGAGAATTTCCGAACTCAAACTCCCGCTGGACCACGCCCCCGAGGCGCTGGCCGCTCTGATCGCCCGGACGCTGGACGTCCCGTTCGAAGCGATCGCTTCCCACACCGTCTTCAAGCGCAGCTTCGACGCGCGCAAGGCCGACCTGCTCACGGTCTACATCGCCGACGTGCAGCTGGCCGACGCCGGGCTCGAAGCCGCACTGCTCGCGAAGCACGCTGCGCATCCGCACATCCAGGCCGCGCCCGACATGCGCTACACGCCGCCCGCGCAGGCACCCGAAGGCGCGCCCCGGCCGGTGGTGATCGGCTTCGGCCCCTGCGGCATCTTTGCGGCGCTGATGCTCGCGAAGATGGGGTTCAAGCCCATCGTGCTCGAACGCGGCAAGACCGTGCGCCAGCGCACCCGCGACACCTGGGGCCTGTGGCGCAAGAGCGTGCTCGACCCCGAGTCGAATGTGCAGTTCGGCGAAGGCGGCGCCGGCACCTTCTCGGACGGCAAGCTCTACAGCCAGATCAAGGACCCGCGCTTCCTCGGCCGCAAGGTGATGGAAGAGTTCGTGAAGGCCGGCGCGCCGCCAGAGATCCTTTATGTCGCGCATCCGCACATCGGCACCTTCAAGCTGGTGAAGGTGGTGGAAAACATCCGCGAGCAGATCGTCTCGCTGGGCGGCGAGATCCGCTTCGAGCAGCGCGTGACCGACGTGCAGATCGAGAACGGCCAGCTTCGCGGCCTCACCGTGCTCGACCAGGCGACCGGCACGAGCAGCGAGCTGCGCGCCGACCATGTGGTGATGGCGCTCGGCCACAGCTCGCGCGACACTTTTTCCATGCTGCACGCACGCGGCGTGCACATCGAGGCCAAGCCCTTTTCCATCGGCTTTCGCGTCGAGCATCCGCAGGGCCTGATCGACCGCGCACGCTGGGGCCGCCATGCGGGCCATCCGCTGCTCGGCGCGGCCGACTACAAGCTGGTGCACCACGCGAGCAATGGCCGCTCGGTCTACAGCTTCTGCATGTGCCCCGGCGGCACCGTGGTGGCGGCCACCAGCGAGCCCGGCCGCGTGGTCACCAACGGCATGAGCCAGTATTCGCGCAACGAGCGCAACGCCAACGCGGGCATCGTGGTGGGCATCGACCCGCGCGACTTTCCCGGCTGGACGCCCGAGACCGCGGGCGACGCGCTCGCCGGCATCGCGCTGCAGCGCGAACTCGAATCGAACGCCTTCGTGCTCGGCGGCGGCGACTACCGCGCGCCCGGCCAGCTGGTGGGCGACTTCATCGCGGGCAGGCCCTCGACCGGGCTCGGCAGCGTGACGCCCTCGTACAAGCCCGGCGTCACGCCCACCGACCTGCACCAGGCGCTGCCGGCCTACGCCATCGAGGCGATGCGCGAGGCCTTTCCCGCCTTCGGCCGCAAGATCAAGGGCTTCGACCTGCACGATGCGGTGCTCACCGGCGTGGAAACGCGCACCTCSTCGCCGATCCGCATCACGCGCGGCGACGACTTCCAGAGCCTCAACGTGCGCGGCCTCTACCCCGCCGGCGAAGGCGCGAGCTACGCGGGCGGCATCCTGTCGGCCGGCGTCGACGGCATCAAGGTGGCCGAAGCGGTGGCGCGCAGCGTCACCGGAACATGAGCAAGGAACCCATGGCCCTGCCGAACGACGATTTCCACTTCTACGAACCCGCCAAGGGCCACGGCCTGCCGCACGATCCGTTCAATGCCATGGTCGGCCCGCGGCCGATCGGATGGATCTCGTCGCAGGACGAAAACGGTGCGCTCAACCTCGCGCCCTACAGCTTCTTCAACGCCTTCAACTACACGCCGCCCATCGTGGGCTTTGCGAGCATCGGCGCCAAGGACAGCCTGCACAACATCCGCCAGACGCGCGAGTTCGGCTGGAACCTGGCCACCCGCCCGCTGGCCGAGCAGATGAACCAGTCGTGCGCCGCGGTGCCGCCCGAGGTGAACGAGTTCGAGCTCGCCGGCCTCACGCCCGCAGCGTCGCGCCACATTGCGGTGCCGCGCGTGGCCGAGAGCCCGGTGTCCTTCGAATGCCGGCTCACGCAGCTGCTGCAGCTCGAGGGCGTGGACGGCGTGCCGGTGCCCACCTGGCTGATCCTCGGCGAAGTGGTGGGCGTGCACATTGCGCGCCACCTGCTGAAGAACGGCATCTACGACACCGCCGCGGCGCAGCCCATCCTGCGCGGCGGCGGCCCGGCCGATTACTTCGAGATCAGCCCCGACAATCTCTTCAAGATGTTCCGCCCGCGCTGAACGCGCGGAATCCATTTTTCTCCGCCGCTGCCAGCCAACCTGACAAGAACCGACCGATGACCGACACCGCCACGCCCCAAGAAGAAATCCAGGAAGTCCAGCCGGCGGAAGCCGAGGGCACCGCCCAGTTGCACCAGTCGCAGCAGCAGCCGAAGGCCGACGCACGCCGGCCCCGGCCGCCGCGCGCGCCGCGCCAGCAACAACAAAAGCAGAAGCCCAGGCAGGCCGCGCAGCAGCCACAGCCGCAGCGCGCGCGCAAGGTGCACCCGGCGCTCGAAAAGCTGTTCGAGCTGTACCCCAACATGTTCGGCGCGCGCTTCCTGCCGCTCAAGCTCGGCGTGTTCCAGGACCTGCTCGAGAAGCACCCCGACGATTTCAAGAAGGACGAGCTGAAGGTTGCGCTGGGCCTGCACGCACGCTCCACGCGCTATCTCGAGGCGGTGGCCGCGGGCCTGGCGCGCCACGACCTCGACGGCAACGCGGTGGAGCCGGTCGCGCCCGAGCATGTGCACCACGCGATCCTCGAACTGCACCGCCGCCGCGTGCAGCGCAACCCCGGCGAGGACCTGCGCCCGCAGCTGGTGGCGCGCATCGCCCGCGCCGTGGAAGCCTCGGGCCTGGACCGCGAGGCCTACGCGGTGCTGGTGCGCTCGCGCGACGAGGAAACCAACGCCGTGCTCGACGAAGCGCTGGCCGAGCTGGCCCGCCAGGCCGCCAAGCGCGAGGCGCTGCTGCGCGCCTTCGAGGCCAGCGGCCGCAGCAGCGAGCACGAGTTCGCCGAGATGTACGGCATGGATGCCGACGAGGTCGCAAGCACGCTCGCACGCGCACGGACCGAGCGGCAGCCGGCGGCTCCGGCGGCCTGATCGCCCTGGCGTTGTCGCCGCCGCAGCAACCATGACCGGCTTCGCCAGCTTCGTCACGCCGGAGGCCTCCGCAGGCGCGGCTGTGTCGGACGCGATCGCCGAAGCCTCCGCCTGCCTCGACCGCTTCACCGAACGCTTCAATGCCTGCGACACCGCGGGCATGGACGGCGAGCTTCATTTTCCGCACCTGATGCTCTCGGGCGCCGACCGCCTCGAATGGCAGGCGTCCGGCCATCATCCGGCCGGGTTTTTCGAGCAGCTCATGGCTTCGGGCTGGCAGCGCACGCGCTACCAGTCGAAGGAAGCGGTGCTCGCAAGCGCCGACAAGGTGCACTTCGTCGTCAGCTACACGCGCGAGGACGAAGCCGGCACGGTGCTCRGCACGCACCGCAATCTCTGGATCGCTACGCGCGTAGACGGGCGCTGGGGTATTTCGCTGCGTTCGTATTGAGGCTGCCCCGCGCCGGCCCCAATGAAAAAGCCGCCACGGCAACCCGTGGCGGCTTTTCCTTTTTTGCTGTGGCAGCGGATCGATCGATCAGCTACGCGCGTTCTGCAGCGCCGCAATGCGCTCTTCGATTGGCGGGTGCGTGGCAAAGAGCTTGCCGATGCTGCCCGTGATGCCCATGGCTTCCACCGCCTTGGGCAGTTCGCCGGCCGGCAGGCCGCCCAGGCGCGCGAGTGCGTTCATCATCGGCTGCTTCTGGCCCATGAGCGCGGCCGAGCCGGCGTCGGCGCGGAATTCGCGCTGGCGCGAGAACCACGCCACCACGATGGCGGCGGCAAAGCCCAGCACGATGTCCAGCACGATGGTGCTCACGTAGTAGCCGATGCCCGGGCCCGACGAACGGTCGTCGCCGCGGCGCAGGAAGCTGTCGACCGCATAGCCGATCACGCGCGAGAGGAACACGACGAAGGTGTTCATCACGCCCTGGATCAGCGTCATGGTGACCATATCGCCGTTGGCGATGTGCGCCACTTCGTGGCCGATCACGGCCTCGACCTCTTCGCGCGTCATGTTCTGCAGCAGGCCGGTGGACACCGCCACCAGCGACGAGTTCTTGAACGCGCCGGTCGCGAAGGCATTGGGCTCGCCCTCGAAGATGCCGACCTCGGGCATGCCGATGCCGGCCTTGTCGGCAAACTTGCGCACCGTGCCGACGATCCAGGCCTCGTCGGGCGACTGGGGGTTGTCGATCATGTGCAGCTTGGTGGTCCACTTGGCCATGGGCTTGCTGATCAGGAGCACGCCGAGCAGGCTGGCGACGATGCCGAGCACTGCAACGACCATCACATTGGTCAAAACGAACAGAAGGATACGTTTCAAGTTGAATTCTCCGTGGGGGAATGCTGCCGCCTAGATGAGGACCGGATGGCCCTCTTCAAGCCGTGCAGGAAATGGCGCTCTTCCTGTGTTGTTGGGGTTCTGGAGGAGCCGCACCGCGGCTTGCAGGTAGAGCGATGATAGGAGCAAAAGTTCTACGGACCGGGCCTGAAGACCTTGGGATCGTCGTAGAAATTCGCCGCCGCGTTGCCGGCCCACCAGCCCGGCACGCCGAGCACGGGCAGCGGAACGAAGGGCTTTTGCGCCAGGTGATCCGGCGCGAGGCTGCGCGCCAGCGCCCCGTCGCAGGACGCCGCCGAACCGCCGGCAGCCGGTGCCGGCAGCCGCAGCACATGCGCGGTGAGCGCCTTGCGCGGCGCGGCGAGTTTCTCGAGCAGCGCATGGCCGAACAACCAGAGGCGCGCCCCGGACCACAGCGCGCGCTGCGTCACGAAGAGCGTGTGCCAGTCGCGCGCGGCGAGCGCCCGCCACAGCGGCTCGGGCGCATCGAGCACGGCGCCGTTCTCGTCGAACAGCGTGAGTGCATCGCGCAACGGGCCGCGCGTGGCGCCGACGCCCGCGCGGGCGATCTCGGCGGCCTGCAGTTCATTGAGGCGGCGCTTGGCCTCTGGAAAGGCGAGCCAGACGAGGCCGTTGAAGAAGTCGTGCAGGTTGTCGCGCGTCGGCACGGTGCCGGTCTGGAAGAT
>NZ_JBFTPJ010000265.1:0-6370 GCF_056398445.1 Variovorax sp. 01T439_2 | reverse complement strand
TTGCTAAGACTGGCAACACGATCGCTATGATTTTTTTCTGCATCCCCCGGTTCTCCTTGTGGCGGACATTTTGCCCGATGGCATGCGCAAGATGTAGAGAGCAGACGCACATTGAAAAGCAGAGTCGCGCCGTCAACGCCGGCTTCCAGGCAAGTTGAGCCGCGTCAGTGAATGTCGGGTTATGGCCGACTGTAGCCGCTGGTCCCCTGCGGCTGCCATCGAGGAACGCCGCAACTTTCTCGGCTAATGCAGGGTCGGAAGACTGTATCGCCAAGGTTGAATTGCCCGGGCTCGCCGCGAAGAGACAGCGTCAGTTCGGTCCACTCCTCGTCGTCTGGAGTTCGGCTGTTTCCGTCAGAGTCGATATTGCAGTCGGGTCCACAGATGCGCCGCGAGTTTCCAGTATGCAGGGCGCCGCGCCGCGCCGCTGACATGTACAACGTGAGTTGACGAGGAGGGGTTTGAGGTCACGTCATCAATTTCCGGTGGTGGTCGCGAAAGTCCGGACGGTCGACCCCGGGCTGACAGTGAGAGGCTTCTGACCCCATCTTTCCGATTTCGTAGATGCATCAGCGTGCCATCGTATTTGAGCCGCCTGTTGCGCAATGGAACGCCGGACATACCATTCACTGTCTATGGATCCGCTCCACAAGAAAGCCATCGCGCAAGGGGTTGCGGGAATGGCCGTTCTCGTTGCCTTCATCTTCTTGCCCGCGGGCACGTGGCAATACTGGCAAGGCTGGCTCTTTGTCGCCGTCTTTTCTCTCTCGACCATCGGCTTCACTGTCCATCTTGCCCTCCATGACAGGCCGCTGCTCGAGCGCCGCATGAATGCCGGACCGCAGCATGAGAAAGAGTGGCCGCAGAAGATCATTGTGTCGCTCATCATCCTCGCGTTTTTCATCTTTATCATCCTGCCCGCACTCGATTACCGGTTCGGCGTCTCGCCGGTTCCCGCTTATATGTCCCTTGCAGGGAACATCGTGATCGTGGCGTCCTTCCTCTTTATTTTCTGGGTGCTGAAGGTCAATAGTTATGCAGCAGCCAACATCAGCGTCGCGGGCGACCAGAAGGTGATCGACAGCGGCCCCTACGCTCATGTGCGTCATCCTATGTACGCTGGCGCGCTCTGGCTTTTCATCGGCATGCCGCTCGCACTCGGCTCGTGGCTCACGATCTGCCTCCTCCCGCTCGTCCTGCCGGTGCTGATCTGGCGACTTCTTGATGAGGAAAAGATCTTGCGCCGTGATCTTCCCGGTTACAACGAATACGCAAGCCGTGTGCGTCATCGCCTCATTCCCTATGTCTGGTAGGTAACCGGGCCGGCCTTGGCGCTCAATCGGCGGTCATTGCGCGGCCGGCGCCTTCCGGCGATTCACTGCGCCGTGATGCAACGGTTGCGCCCCGTGCGCTGTTCGACCTTGTAGCAATGCAGCGGGAAAACCCGCGCCCCACGGCCCGCGCGATGCGCGCAAGAGCCCCTGGAAGCCCGCATCGCGCGTGGCATGGAGATTGCCCTTGACTCCCGTGAAGGCATGCCCGCATGGCACGCCCGAGCCGCTATCCACACCCACGAGGAGACATCCATGCAATTGAAGCTCTTGAACGCGCTCATGGCCATCGGCCTGGCCGCGGCCGGCAGCGCCGGCGCGCAAGTCACGGACAAGATGATCCAGTCCGAAGCCACCGCGAACGGCAACGTCCTGACCTGGGGGGTCAATACCCAGGGCCAGCGCTACTCGCCGCTGAAGCAGGTCAACACCGGCACCGTGTCCCGGCTCGCGCCGGCATGGGCCTTCTCCTTCGGCGGGGAGAAGCAGCGCGGCCAGGAGGCGCAGCCCGTGATCCACAAGGGCAAGATGTTCGTCACCGCCTCGTACTCGCGCATCTACGCGCTCGACGCCACCACCGGCAAGAAGCTGTGGAAGTACGAGCACCGCCTGCCCGAGGGCATCATGCCCTGCTGCGACGTGGTCAACCGCGGCGCGGCGCTGTACGACAACCTGGTGATCTTCGCCACGCTCGATGCGCAGCTGGTGGCGCTCGACCAGAACACCGGCGACGTGGTCTGGAAGGAGAAGATCGACGACTACGCGGCCGGCTACTCGGCCACCGCGGCGCCCATCATCGCCAACGGCCTGATCCTCACGGGGGTGTCGGGCGGCGAGTTCGGCATCGTCGGCCGCGTCGAGGCGCGCGACGCCAGGACGGGCAGCATGGTGTGGTCGCGCCCCACGGTGGAAGGCCACATGGGCTACACCTACGACAACGACGGCAACAAGAAGGAGGCGGGCGTCTCGGGCACCGTCAACAAGAGCTGGCCGGGCGACCTCTGGAAGACCGGCGGCGCTGCCACCTGGCTGGGCGGCACCTTCGATCCCAAGACCGGCCTGGCCTACTTCGGCACCGGCAACCCGGCGCCGTGGAACAGCCACTTGCGCAAGGGCGACAACCTGTTCTCGTGCTCGACGGTGGCCATCGACGTGAAGACCGGCCAGATCAAGTGGCACTACCAGAACACGCCCAGCGACAGCTGGGACTTCGACGGCGTGAACGAGTTCGTCACCTTCGACATGGACGGCCGCCGCGTGGGCGGCAAGGCCGACCGCAACGGCTACTTCTACGTGAACGACGCCACCACCGGCCAGCTGCTGAACGCCTTCCCCTTCGTGAGGAAGACGACCTGGGCCAACGGCATCGACCTGAAGACCGGCCGCCCGAACTACGTGGCCGAGAACCGCCCGGGTGATCCGGTCGCGGGCGGCGACGGCAAGAAGGGCAGCTCGGTCTTCGCGGCGCCTGGCTTCCTGGGCGGCAAGAACCAGATGCCGATGGCCTACAGCCCCGACACCAAGATGTTCTACGTGCCCGCCAACGAATGGGGCATGGACATCTGGAACGAACCGGTGGCCTACAAGAAGGGCGCGGCCTACCTTGGCTCGGGCTTCACCATCAAGCCGCTCAACGAGGACTACATCGGCGCGCTGCGCGCGATCGATCCCAAGAGCGGCAAGATCGCCTGGGAGATCAAGAACGGCGCGCCGCTGTGGGGCGGCGTGCTCACCACCGGGGGCAACCTGGTGTTCTGGGGCACGCCCGAGGGCTACCTGAAGGCGGCCGACGCCAAGACCGGCAAGGTGCTGTGGGAGTTCCAGACCGGCTCGGGCGTGGTCGCGCCGCCGGTCACCTGGCAGCAGGGCGGCGAGCAGTACGTGGCCGTGGTCTCGGGCTGGGGCGGCGCGGTGCCGCTGTGGGGCGGCGAGGTCGCCAAGAAGGTCAACCTGCTGGAGCAGGGCGGCATGGTGTGGGTCTTCAAGATCCCTTCCGCCGGCGGCGCGCGCACCGCCCGGGCGGGCGAGGCCCGCGTGGCGTCCAACTGAAGGAGGCGGCATGACGGATCGCAACAGCGAAGGGGGCCGCGGGGCCTCCCGCCGGGAGTTCGTCGGCCGCGCGGCCGGCGGCGCCTGCCTGCTGGCAGTGCTGCCGGTGCGCGTGCTGGCCGCGCCGCCGCGCGCCGAGGAAAGCGACGAGACGGCCGTGCAGTTGGGCTACAGGCACGACACGAAGAGCGTCGACAAGAAGAAGTACCCGCGCCATGCCGCCACGCAGGAGTGCGTGAACTGCGCGATGTGGCAGGGCACGCCCGCCGATGCCTGGGCGGGCTGCGCGATGTTCGGCCGCAAGCAGATCGCGGCCAAGGGCTGGTGCCAGGCCTGGGCGCCCAAGCCCGCCTGAGCGGCTCGGGCGCTACAGCATCGGCCGCCGCGCGGCCGGCTCGATCTGCAGGCCGGGCGTGGCCTCCCAGCGCCCGGCCTTGTCGACCCACAGCGCATCGACCTGCCACTGGCGCGCGACCTGCCGCGCCTGCGCGGGCCCCGCAACGAAGAACACCTTGGTGAGCGCATCGGCCAGCGCGCCGCTGGGCGCCGCCACCGTCACGGCCGACAGGGCCGGCGGCGAATAGCCGGTGTGCGGATCGACGATGTGGTGGTGCCGGCGGTCGGCGCTGAAGAAGGTCTGGCTGTCGGCCGAGGTGGCCACGCAGCGCCCGTCGGCCAACAGCCGCGCGATCAGCGCGGATTCGGCCTGCGGGTCGGCGATGCCGAGCGACCAGGCCTGCGTGCCGCCGCGCAGCCCGAGCGGCGCGAACTCGCCGGCATCGACCAGCGCGTGCCGGATGCCGCACGCCGCCAGCGCCTGCCGCACACGGTCCGCCGCATAGCCCTGCGCGATGCCGTTGAGCGTCACGGCCATGCCCGGCGCGTCGAAGCGCACCAGCCGGCGCCGCGCATCGAGCGCGCGCCAGTCGACCCGCGCGCGCGCCGCCGCCACTTCCCGCGCGTCCGGCAGGCGGCCTTCGCGCTGCGCGGCCGCGAAGGCCTCCCACAGCGGCTGCACCGTCACGTCGAAGGCGCCGCGGCTCTCGCGCGACACCTCGTGCGCAATGCGCAGCACCGCCAGCAGCTCCTCGGGCGGCGCGTCCAGCCGGCCCTCGCGGTTCAGCCGCGAGAGCGCGCTGGCGGGATCGAACAGGCTCATCTGCGCCTCGATGCGGCGCAGCAGCGCCACGCCCTCGTCCAGCGCGCGTTCCACCACCGCCTCGCGCTCGTGCCCGGCCTGCAGGCTCAGCGCGGTGCCAAAGCCCAGCAGGTCGCGCCGGCCCCAGTGCAGCGCGGTGACGGCCGGCGCCAGGGCCGCGCCACCGGCCAGCGCGCCCAGGCCGAGCGACAGGCGCAGCAGCTGGCGCCGCTTCATGCCGCACTCCGGACGGCGGCCGCCGCCTGCACCGCAATCACCCGCTGGCGCCCGCGCGCGATCAGCGGCGCGCAGCGCTCGGGGCTGTCGTGGATGGCCACGCAGTCCAGGCACTGGAAGCACTCGCCGTAGACGATCGCGCCGTCGGGCTTGATGGCCTGGTACTCGCAGCGGTGTCGGCAGGTCTGGCAGGGCGTGCCGCATTCGGCGCGGCGCGGAATCCACTTCAGCAGCCGCGCATGCCCGAGCAGCTTGAGCCCCGCGCCGAGTGGGCACAGGTAGCGGCAGAAGCCCTTGTAGAGCACCAGGTTCAGCAGCACCAGGCCGCCTGCCCAGGCCACGAAGGGCCAGGCGCGCACGAAGTTCAGCGTGATCGCGGTCTTGAAGGGCTCGACTTCCACCGCCCGGTCGGTCCACGCGGGCGAGACGGCCGCCAGCACCAGCACGATGGCCAGCACCGCGTACTTGAGCCGCTTCAGCCGCRCATCGACATCGCGGTGCAGCCGCAGGTGCTTCCTCAGGCCCGCGCGCCGCGCGATCTGCGCCGCCAGTTCCTGCAGCGCGCCGAAGGGGCAGAGCCAGCCGCAGAAGGTGCCGCGTCCCCACGCCACCAGCGTGAGCGCGACGAAGGCCCACAGCGCCACGCTCATCGGGTCGTACAGCAGGAAGCCCAGCGAGCGCCCGGCCGCCATCGCCTGGATCGCGGCGGTGACGTGGACGATCGAGAGCTGGCCCTGCGCGAACCAGCCGATGAAGACCAGCGTGAAGACCAGGTAGCCGGTGCGAAAGCGCGCCAGCCGCGCGGGCGTGGCGACGATCCAGCGCGGCCGCGCCAGCACCAGCGCCAGCAGCGCCAGCGCACCCGCGAGCACCGCCAGCTCCCAGGCGCGCGCATGCCACACGGCCTGCCAGCCCTTGGCCTCGTCCTGCGCTGCAATCACCTGGTCGGCCGGCAGCCGGTAGGGCAGGGCGAAGTCGCGGCTCACCCGCTCGCCGTAGAGCATGCCCTTCTCGCGCGTCACGCGCAGCGCAAAGTCCAGCGGCCGGGCCGGGTCCAGGCCGGCCGGCCCGATGACGCGGAAGACCTTGGCATCGGCATGCCGCAGCGCGGCCGGCAGCCGCAGCGGATCGTCCAGGTCGAGGTCGCGCAGCTCCAGCGGCAGCTCGCCCTGCCGGAGCGTCAGGCGGTCCGGCACGGCGCCGCGCACGAAGCTCTCGCCCACGAAGCTGTAGCGGCCGGTGGCGATCGCCAGCAACGCATGGTCGCCCTCGTCGATGCGGCCGAGCAGGTGCTGCCAGCCCGTTTCGGACAGCAGGTTGCGGCCCACCGCCGGAACGTTCAGGTAGGCCAGGTACAGCTCGCTGAAGACTTCGCCGGAGGCCGCGCCGGTGCCTTCCGCCTCCTCGACGCCCATGCCCGCAAAGGCCTGTTCCACCTGGCCGCGCGAGAGCCGCACGCGCTGCACCAGCCCGGCCTGCAGCAGCGCGTCCCAGTCCATCGGCCGGAAGCCGTCGCGCCGCACGCGCGCCAGCAGGGCCGGGTCGCTGCCCGCGGCAAAGCCGAGCCGGGCGCGCGCCACCCGCAGCGCCGAAGCGAGCAGGCTCTGGTGGAGGA
>NZ_JBFTPJ010000264.1:0-6376 GCF_056398445.1 Variovorax sp. 01T439_2 | reverse complement strand
GGTGCGCAGCGAGGCGGCGCGGCGACGCGTAGGCCGTGAGCACCGAGGCGGGCTCGGCGAGCCCCTGGGCCACGAGCTGGTCGCGCAGCACGCCGGCGAAGGCATCGCCGAGTTTCTTCAACGCCTTGGGCGGCAGCTCTTCGACGAAGAGTTCGACCAACAGGTTCTTTTGCACGCTCGTCATCGCTCAGGCCGCCTTCTTCGTGATTTGTGCAACCCACTCGCGAGGCGCCATCGGAAAACCGAGCCGCTCGCGGCTCTCGTAGTAGCTCTGCGCCACGCTGCGCGCGAGGTTGCGGATGCGGCCGATGTAGGCCGCGCGCTCGGTCACGCTGATGGCGCCGCGCGCGTCGAGCAGGTTGAAGCTGTGCGCGGCCTTGAGCACCTGCTCGTAGGCCGGCAGCGCGAGCTGCTCGGTCATGAGGTGCCTGGCCTGCTTCTCGTGCGCCGCGAAGGCGGTGAACAAAAACTCGGCGTCGCTGTGCTCGAAGTTGTAGGTCGACTGCTCGACCTCGTTCTGCTTGTAGACGTCGCCGTAGCTCAGGCCGTCGGTCCAGGTGAGGTTGTAGACGTTGTCCACGCCCTGCAGGTACATGGCCAGGCGCTCCAGGCCGTAGGTGATCTCGCCGGTGATGGGCTTGCAGTCGATGCCGCCGACCTGCTGGAARTAGGTGAACTGCGTCACTTCCATGCCGTTRAGCCASACTTCCCARCCMAGKCCCCAGGCRCCSAGCGTSGGRTTCTCCCAGTCGTCTTCGACGAAGCGGATGTCGTTTTTCTTCAAGTCGAAGCCCAGCGCCTCGAGGCTGCCGAGGTACAGCTCCAGGATGTTGCTGGGCGCCGGCTTGAGCACCACCTGGTACTGGTARTAGTGCTGCAGGCGGTTGGGGTTCTCGCCRTAGCGRCCGTCCTTGGGGCGGCGGCTGGGCTGCACGTAGGCGGCCTTCCAGGGCTCGGGGCCGAGTGCGCGCAGGAAGGTGGCGGTGTGCGAGGTGCCCGCGCCCACTTCCATGTCGTAGGGTTGCAGCAGCGCACAGCCCTTGTCGGCCCAGTACGACTGCAGTTTGAGAATGATTTGCTGGAAGGTCAACATGAAGCAGGCCGGCGTGACCGGGCGTTGGACGGTAGCGCGATGAAGCACCGCGAAAGCAGACGATTTTACGGGCGGAGGGCCGCTCTCCCACAGCAAGCCGGCATGCCGGCCGCCTGCGCGGACCGGCCGGCCGTGCGACAACCGCGGGTCAGGGGCGCGCACCGTGCTTTTCCCGGGCTTCCTGTCCCCCGCGCCCGAACTTTCGCAGCCCGCCGGGCTCTTCCCCTCCTTTTTCCGGTTTCCATCGACATGCAGCCGTCTCCCCTCGGTCCGAACTCCCCCTTGTTCGTCGTTCTCAACGCCGGTTCCGGCAGCGCGGACGCCGCCGAAACCCGCGAAATCATCGAGCAAGGCTGCGCCGCGGCCGGCCGCAGGCTGCGCATCTTCCTGGTCGACGAACGCACGACGGTGCAGGCGCTGGCGCGCGAGGCGGTGGAGCGCGCCCGCGCCGTGGACGGCGTGGTGGTGGCCGCGGGCGGCGACGGCACCCTCAACACGGTGGCGCGGGCCACGCTCGGCAGCGGGCTGGCCTTCGGCGTGCTGCCGCAGGGCACCTTCAACTATTTCAGCCGCGCCCACGGCATTCCGCGCGACACGGCGCAGGCGCTGCAGGTGCTGCTGGACGAGCAGCCGCGGCCGGTGCAGGTGGGGCTGGTCAACGACCGCATCTTCCTGGTGAACGCCAGCATGGGCCTGTATGCCGAACTGCTGGAGGAACGCGAAAGCTACAAGGTGCGCTACGGCCGCAGCCGCTGGGTCGCGTTCTTTGCCGGCCTGCTCACCGTGATGCGCGGCCACCGGCACTGGAACCTGCGCATCGCCTCGCACGGGGTGGAGCGCGACATCCGCACGACCACGCTTTTCGTGGGCAACAACCCGCTGCAGCTGCTGCAGGTGGGCATCGCGCATGCCGATGCACCCGAGAACGGCCAGCTGGCCGCCGTGGCGCTGAAGCCGGTGGGCGTGCTGGCCATGCCCGGCCTGCTGGTGCGCGGCGCGCTCGGCCGGCTGGGGAACGCCGACGAGGTGCTGAGCTTCCCGTTCGAGTCGATGACGGTGAAGGCCGGCCGCCTGCATCCGCCGCGCCGCGTGAAGGTGGCCACCGACGGCGAGATCGCCTGGGCCGAGATGCCGCTGCTGTTCCGGGTCTCGCCCGAACCGCTGTGGCTGGTACGGCCCGACGTCGCGCCCGAGCTGGAGGCCGCCAAGCAATGAGCTGCCTGCTGCAGATCTCCGACACGCATTTCGGCACCGAGCAGCCCGAGGTGATGGCCGCGCTCGAGCGGCTCGCGCAGGCCCTGGCGCCGCAGGTGGTGGTGCTCTCGGGCGACATCACGCAGCGCGCCACGCGCAGGCAGTTCGCGGCCGCACGCGCCTTCGTCGACCGGCTGGCCGCACCGGCCGTGATAGCGATTCCGGGCAACCACGACATTCCGCTGTTCCAGCTGGGGGCGCGCCTGTTCTCGCCTTATGGGCGCTACGCCGGCGCCTTCGGCACCGACCTGGAGCCGGTGTTCGAATCCGCCGACTGGCTGGTGGTGGCGGTCAACACCACGCGCTGGTGGCGGCATGCGGACGGCGAGGTCTCGCCGGCGCAGATCGAGCGGGTGGCAGCGCGGCTGGCGGGCGCCCTGCCTTCGCAACTGCGCGTGGTGGTCACGCACCAGCCGGTGATGGTGACGCGGCAGGAAGACATGCGAAACCGGCTGCACGGGCGCGAAGCCGCCGTCGCGCGCTGGTGCGCAGCCGGCGCGGACCTGATCCTGGGCGGCCACATCCACCTGCCGTTCGTGCGTTCGCTGCACGGTGCGTACGCCGGCTGCCCGCGCACCGCATGGGCGGTGCAGGCCGGCACGGCGGTGTCGTCGCGCGTGCGCGCGGGCCATCCCAATTCGGTGAACGTGCTGCGCCTGGGCGCGCCGGAAGACGGCCGCGTGTGCCAGGCCGAGCGCTGGGACCATTCGGCCGCCGACAAGGCCTTCGTGTGCGCCAAGGTTTTGCAGCTTCCGCTTGCCAGCGCCAGGGCGCCCGCTTAGGGTGCGCCGCATGCCGATGGAAGCCCCTGCACTCGTTCTTCTCGCCCGCCAGCTGGGCGAGCATTCGCTGGCCTGGTTCGCCGGCGCCTTCGCCGTCTCGGTGCTCGGCGCCGGCCTGGCCTGCCAGGCGCTGCAGCGGCGGCGCCTCAGGAGATCGCCGGCCGATGAGCCCGACGAACCGCGGCTGGCCGCCGGGCTGGCCATCGGCTTCCTCTCGATCCTCGGGGCGGCCAGCCTGGTGGCATACATCGCATCGAAGCTCGGCGACGGGCGCCTGCTGGGCCTGGCCGACCAGGCGCTGGCCGATGCCATCGGCGAGCACCTGCCGTGGGCGGCGCTGGTGGCTTTCAGCTGGCTCACGCACCTGGGCGATGCCGAACTGCTGGCGCCGGTGTGCGTGGTGGTGGCGCTGCTGCTGTGGCGCCGCGCGCACCACGGCCTGGCGCTGGGCTGGGTCATGGCGCTCGGCGGCATCGTGCTGCTGAACCCGGCGCTCAAGCGCATCTTCGCGCGCGCGCGGCCGCTGCACGACCACGGGCTGGCGCTGGAGACGAGCTACAGCTTCCCGAGCGGCCACAGCGCGGGCGCGATCGTGAGCTACGGCATGCTGATGTACTTGGCGCTGCGCCTGCTGCCGGCGCGCTGGCATGTGCCGGCGGCCATGGCGGCCGCCGCCGCCATCGTCACCATCGCGTGCAGCCGCGTGTTCTTGCAGGTGCATTTCGCAAGCGACGTGGCGGCCGGCCTGCTGACCGGCCTGGCCTGGCTGCTCGTGTGCGTGGGCAGCCTCGAATACGCGCGGCACCGCAAGCGCCGCGCCGCGCGCTAGGGCGGGTCAATACTCCCAGAAGATGCGCTGCAGTTCTTTCGTGTCGCTGGTCTTGGTCAGCGCCACCATCGCCAGGATGCGCGCCTTCTGCGGACGCAGGTCGTGCGCCACCACCCAGTCGTACTTGTCGTCGGGCTGCTCGGCATTGCGGATCACGAAGCCGTCGGGCACGCGCGAGCTACGGATGATGATTGCGCCGTCGGTGCGCGCCTTCTGCAGGTTGGGCACGATGCGGTTGGCCACCGAGCCATTGCCCGTGCCGCCGTGGATGATTGCCTTCACGCCGCTCTTGGCCAGCGCGTCGATGGCGATGGACGAGACGCCCTCGTAGCCCATCGCGATCTCGACCGGCGGCAGCGCGGTGATGGCGTCGATGTCGAACTCCGAACTCATGGTGTGGCGCTTGACCGGCGCGCGGAACCAGTAGTTCTTGCCCTCGACCACCATGCCGAGCGGGCCCCACTGGCTCGAGAAGGCGCTGGTCTTGATGTTGACGTTCTTGCTCACGTCGCGGCCGCTGTCGATGTTGTCGTTCATCGTCACGAGCACGCCCTTGCCCGCCGCGTCCTTGCTGCCGGCCACGCTGACGGCGTCGTACAGGTTGAGCGCACCGTCGGCGGAAAGGGCCGTGCCCGGGCGCATCGAGCCGACCACCACGATCGGCTTGCTGGTGTGCACGGTGAGCGTGAGGAAGTAGGCGGTTTCCTCGAGCGTGTCGGTGCCGTGGGTGATGACGATGCCGTCCACGTCCGCCTGCTTCGACAGCGCCGAGACGCGCTTGGCCAGCGTCAGCAGGTTGTCGTTGGTCAGGCTTTCGGAAGCGACCTGGAACACCTGCTCGCCGCGCACGTTGGCGATCTTGGAGAGCTCGGGCAGGCCGGCGATCAGCTTCTCGACGCCGACCTTGGCGGCCGCGTAGGTGGCGCTGTTGACGGCCGAGGCGCCGGCGCCCGCGATGGTGCCGCCGGTGGCCAGGATCACCACATTGGGCAACGCCTGCTGGGCTTGCGCCAGGGCGCTGGCCGCGAGCAGTGCGGCACCGGCCGCGAAGGCGCGGAAACGGGGGGAAAGGTACATGAAGGAACTCCTTTGTTGGGACGAAATTCTGGAAGCGGCGAGAAGATACATGAACCGTGCCCGCATGCCCTGCGCTTCCATGCCGGCATGGCATGCGGCCATGCGCCAAGGATTACCATCGCCGGGCGCACCGCCGCATATCCGCCATGCCATGAACGCCGATCCCGCCGCCCTGTCCCCCAGCACCSCCCAGGAAATGCCCGCCCCCGACGGCCCGCTGTCGCGCGCGCGGCCGGGGCGCGAACGCATCATGGCGGCGATCCGCACCGCGGCCGTGGCCGAGTTCAGCCTGCATGGCCTCAAGGGCACCTCCACCCAGGCCATTGCCGCGCGCGCCGGCCTCACCAAGCCCCAGCTGCACTACTACATCGCCGGCAAGGAAGAGCTCTACGAAGAGCTGCTGATGCAGGTGCTGCATGCCTGGAAGGTGGTGTTCTCGTTCGAGGACGCCAGCGACCCGGCCACCGTGCTGGGCGACTACATCCGCAAGAAGCTCGACCACGCCTTCGACAACCCCGAGATCTCGCGCATCTTCACGCGCGAAGTGCTCGACGGCGGCCGCAACCTCGACCGCTACTGGCCCAACGCGCAGGCCTGGACGCAGAAGAAGGTCGACATCATCAACGGCTGGATCGCGCGCGGGCAGATGCGCCCGCTCGATGCGCGCCTGCTCCTGATGCACATCTGGGCCATGACCCAGAGCTACGCCGACTATGCGATCCAGACACGCGTGATGCTCGGCCTGCCGCCCGACGCGCCGATCGACCGCGAGCCGATCGCGCGCGAGCTGGTGGCCTTCGTGCTGGGCGGCTGCGGCATCGGCAGCCAAGCCTAGCCGCAGGCCTTCGTCAGACCATGCTGACCCGGCCGGTCGCCAGGTCGTAGATTCCGCCGACGACCTTGACCGCGCCGCTCGCGGCCATGCCGCCGAGGATGGGCGCCGACGTGGCCAGGCGCGCCACGCTCTGGCGCACGTTCTGCTCGGTGGCCGCCTGCAGCAGCGAGGCGGGCTCGCGGCGCGATGCGGCTTCCACGGCCGGGCGGATCGACGCGACCAGCCCCGGCAGGTGCCCGGGCAGCACGGCGTTTTCCTGCAGCACCTTGATGGTGGCCGAGATGGCGCCGCAGTTGCTGTGGCCGAGCACCATGATGAGCGGCACGTCGAGGAACTTGGCCGCGTATTCCATGCTGGCGATGCCATCGTCGTTGACGAAGTTGCCGGCCAGCCGCACCACGAAAAGATCGCCCGGGCCCTGGTCGAAGGCCAGTTCGGGCGCCACGCGCGAATCCGCGCAGGCAAGGATCGCCGCGAACGGCTTCTGGCCCGAGGTGCGCGCCACG
>NZ_JBFTPJ010000263.1:0-6416 GCF_056398445.1 Variovorax sp. 01T439_2 | reverse complement strand
ATGCGACTACGAGCGACAGTGTCAGCGAGTTCAACGCCTGTGGTCGATTCAATTTCAACCACAGAACGGCATCGCCCAGTTGTCGATGAAGTTCTTCTGTGTTGGTAGCTGTTTCCACTTGCGGCCTTTCGGGATGTCTGTTTCGGAGTTGAATCAAAAGTCTGCTTACCGCAGTCCGAGGGACTTTGCGACCATGCCGCGCAGTACTTCCTTCGTCCCACCGCGGATCGTGCAGGAGGGTGCGTGCAGGATGACGTTGGCCAGCGCCGCGCTGTACCCGTCTGAGGTACCCGGCTCGGGCTCGGTCTGCAGAACCAACCGAAGGGTCTCGGGAATTTCCTGCTCGAAGCAGGTACCGAGGTCCTTGAGCAGGGCCGCATGCAGCGCGGCGTCCTGCTCGTCGGTGATCATCATGGCGATGGAGCGCGACATTCGCCTCAACGTCGAGAGGTGGGCGACCAGGCGCCCCACCGTCCGCGCGCCCTCCCCCGACGGCTGCTGCTTGAGCGCAGTGACGAACTCCTCGACGGCGCCCATGTGAGACATGAACCGGTCGGGCCCGCTTCGCTCGAATGTCAGCTCGCTCGTGACCTGCTGCCATCCTTGGCCTTCGACGCCAATGAGGGCATCGTCAGCAAGGAACACGTCCTGAAAGTGGACTTCATTGAAATCGTCGTCTCCGGCGATGTTCACGATGGACCGGCATGTGACGCCGGGTGTCTTCATGTCGACCAGGAACTGGCTCAAGCCGGCCTGTCGCACTTCGCTCGCGGGCGCCGTACGGCACAGCAAGACCATGTAGTGCGTGCGGTGCGCACTCGAGGTCCAGATCTTGGCACCGTTCACGCGCCAGCCGCCGTCCACCTTGGTGGCGCGCGTGCGTACCGATGCGAGATCCGACCCCGAGTCCGGCTCGCTCAGACCGATGCAAAAGTAGCACTTCCCGGCGGCAATTCGGGGGACGATTTCCTCGCGCTGCCGCTCGCTGCCGAAGCGCAGCAGCAGCGGCCCGCTCTGGCGCTCGGCCACCGCATGCGCAAAGATCGGTGCGCGAACGGCGAGCAGTTCCTCCAGCACGACGAGCCGCTCCGCCAGTCCGTACCCGCCGCCGCCATAGCGCTTTGGAAAACCCATGCCGATCCAGCCGCGCTCGCCAAGGGCTGCGCTGAACTCGGGATCAAAGCCGCTGAAAGCAGCGGCACCGTGCCGATTGCCGTGCCAGCCGTCGATGAACTCGCGAACTTCGGAGCGCAGCCGCTCGCCGATCTCGGACTGCCTCGGGCGCGGAAAGGAAAGGTTGTTCATCGTGCTGCTCCTGCTGCTGCGGCGCCACTGATGGTCTTCGCCATCGGCACCACTGCGCGCCAGAGGGACTGTCCGGCGTCGCCGGCGAGGATGCGTTCGCCGAGATCGCGAGACCAGAAGGCCTCGTTGCCGCACTCGTCTCGCCATGACCAGAGCCGCTGGGTGTATCGATGGAGTTCGTGTTCCTCTGTGAAGCCGATGGCTCCGAACACTTGGTGCGCGATCGCGCACGCCTGCCCCGCCGCTTCACCCGTTCGGATCTTCGCGCTGGCAGCGGCAATGCTCCGCGAGAGGGGCTCGCCTACCCCATCCAGCCATTCATCGATCGCTTCGCTGCCAGCTTCAGCTGCCGCACGCGCGGCGGCCGCCTGCGTCGCGAGAACGGCAATGTTCTGCTGCACCGCCTGGAATTTGCCGATCGGCCGGCCGAACTGGACGCGAAGGTTGGCGTATTCAACGGCAAGCGCAAGCGACCGTTCGATTGCTCCGGCCATCAACGCGCTGCGCAGGACAGCTGAAAGGGCGAGCAGCTCACGCGCATCGAAAGGCGCGGCAACCACCGCCTGCGGCACCACGCTTTCGAGCACCAGCGTATCGCGCGGCTCGCCCGCGAGATTGCGGCCTGAAGTGACGGAAATGCCGGCTGCATCCCGAGCCAGGACAATGAGCTGAGCAGCTGCGCCAGACCCGACGATGAACGCGACATGCGTGCATGCGCCGCCCCATGGCACACGGGGGAGCTTGCCATCGACGCGCCAGCCGTCGCGCGTGCGACCCAGCCGAATCTGCTCGGAATGCGCCGATGACGCGACGGTCGGCAAGGTTGCGCCGTCGACGCCGGCATGGTCCAGAAGCCAGTGCCCGACCATCGCGTCCGCCAGCAGAGCGTCCGCAGCATGCTCACCGGCGAGAACCAGAAGTCCAGATGCATCCGCCCAACTCACGCCCGCGCCGCCCTTGCTCTCTGGCAGCAACGTTTTGTCGAATCCGGACTCTTGCAAAACTGTCCACAGATTTGCAGGCTTGTCCGCGAATATCCGCTGGGCCGCTTCATGCAGCATGTCACGCGTCTCTTCACTCATCACTTGCTCCTGGTGGTTGTCTCTGTCCCGTCAAACGGGATCCCAAGTGAAGATGTCGCGCGACTTGTCCAGCGGAAAGAACGAGGGCTTCATCATGGGCAACGCCACTTCAAGGCAGGTATCGACGGTCCAGCCCTCACTGCGGTGTGCGGTACGGATCGGCCGCGGCTGCGAGAACAGGAAGATCTCGTTGCTGCGAACGCCGAATATCTGCCCGGTCACGCCACGGGCTTCGTCGGTAAGCAGCGCGCAAGTGAAAGGCGCGATCTTGGCCACCTCCATGCGCTGGTTGACCAGCGTGCGGGCCATTCCTTCAGGGGTGTCGGTCGGGATCGAGCTCACCATGCGGGTGAATGCGAAGGGCGCGATGCAGTTCGACCGCACGCTGAAGCGCTCCATATCGAGCGCAATCGATTTCGACAGACCGACGATGCCCATCTTCGCGGCGGAGTAGTTGGCCTGCGCGCCGTTGCCGATCAGCCCGGAGGTCGAAGTCATGTGCACGATGGCACCGGACTCCTGGCTCCTGAAGTGCGGCGCGACGGCACGGGCCATGTTGAAGCAGCCCTTCAGGTGCACCTTCACCACCGCATCGAAGTCCTCTTCGGACATCTTGTGGAAGATGCCATCGCGCAGGTTGCCCGCGTTGTTGACCAGCCCGTCGACGCGCCCGTACACGTCAATCGCATGTTGAACGATGCGATGGGCGGAGCTCCACTCCGCCACGCTGTCGGTGTTGGCGCTGGCCTCGCCGCCGGCCGCGCGAATCTGGTCCACGGTCTCCTGGGCCGGCCCGGCGCTGCCACCAGCGCCATCCATGCTCACGCCCAGGTCGTTCACGATCACACGTGCGCCCTGACGCGCTGCCTCAAGCGCGATCTCCTTGCCTACGCCGGCGCCTGCGCCAGTCACCACAATCACTTTGCCCAGCAGTCGCTGTGTCATGTCAGTCTCCAGATGTATCGATCAATCGTGTCGCGAAGTGAGTTGGTGCGGTTCATGCGGTGAGGATGGTCACCACAGCCGCGGCCGAGTCACCGCCGACCTGGCCGCCGGAGTTCTGTGCCAATCCAACCTTGGCAGCCGGGCGCTGCCGTTCACCGGCCTCACCGCGCAGTTGTTGCGCCAACTCGAAAATCTGAGCGGTGCCAGTGGCCCCGATGGGGTGGCCCCGGCTGATCAACCCGCCGCTTGGATTGATGGAGATCTTTCCGCCAAGGTCTGTCGCACCGCTTCGCAGCAGGTGGACGGCTTCTCCCGGTGCGCAAAGCTGCAGGGTCTCGGCGTTGATCAGCTCGCTGGGCGCGGCCCCATCGTGCACCTCGACCACGTGGACGTCGCGCGGATCGATGGACGCCTCTTCATAGGCAGCCTTGGAGGCCCGTGCCGAAGCGTTGGGGCCTGTCGTATCTCCCGAGCCGGAAACCAATGTAGACGTGGCCACCCATACCGGCCTGGCGCCTGTCAGTTGCGCAGCGACGCGGCTCGAGACGAGGACGATCGCGGCGGCGCCGTCCCCGATCGAAGAGCACATCGGAAGCGTCAGCGGGTTGCTGATCATGCGGGCCGCCAGCACTTCTTCAACGGTCGTCGGCTTGCGGAATTGAGCAAAGGGATTGAGGGACGCTGCATGCCGGCTCTTGACCACGATCTGGGCAATGTCAGCCGACGTCACTCCCGTCGCTTCCATGTAGCGGCGCGTTCTTTCGGCGTAGATGTCCATGAAGATGGAGCCGCTGCCCGATCCAATGTGGTCGGGCAGCTTCTCTTCCATGTCCACCGCGGCCCCGAATGCACCGAAGGACACCGCCTTGTCGGCATGGGTCAGCTTTTCAGCGCCGACTACCAGGACGATGTCGGCCTGCCCGGCTTGCACGCACTGCCAAGCCAGATGGAACGCGGTGCTGCCCGTGGCGCATGCGTTCTCGGTGTTGATCATCGGCTTGCCCAGCAGACCGGTGAATCTCAACGCAGCCTGGGCGCGGACCATTTCCTGCCCGGTGACGAGACCGGCAGCCGCATTACCGAAGTAAACCCGGTCAACACGATCGGCCGTGATGCCGGCGTCTTCGAATGCGATCCGTACAGCCTCTTCGGAAAGACTTCTGACCGAGCGGTCGAGAAATTTCCCAAACGAGGTCATTCCAATTCCAGCAATTGCGACGCGAGCGGTCATCAGTCTCTCCAATTCGTGAGCATCTAAGAAAGTACGCCGCAGGCAGGTCGCAGCGGCTGTGGATCAGGTAATCCGTCAGATGGCAGGGCCGTTGTTGGTCCGGCGGGCGGGGCCGTCGTACTCGACCTGGTCCAGCGTGATCTGGCGCCAGCCGGGCTCGCGCACCGACTCTTCGAATGCGTGGGCGAACAAGCCCGCCGTGCGCGGAACGACGATGAACGCGCGAGACAGCCTCCAGTCGATTCCCAGATCCGAGATGATTGCGCCGACCGCCGCATCGATGTTTGCCAGGAGGGGGCGGTTTTTCTTCTTGATCAGCGCCTTTTCCAACTCGCGCGTCATCCGGATGTGGTCGCCTGCAAGCCCATACTCCTCGGCAAGCGCGAACAGCCTCTTCCCGCGCGGATCGCCTTCGGGATGCTGCGGATGCCCGAAGCCATCCAGCCGCTTGTGCTTGCCGACGTACTCTGTCGCCACGTCCTCATAGCTGCGCCCGCTCGAGGCTGCCTCGGACACCAGCTCCTGGATGTAACGTGCGAACTCTTCGCCGGCACCCCCATGTACGTCGCCAAACATCATGGCGCCGGCAGCGACCGAACACTGGATCGGTACACCGGCTGCCTGCACAAAACGGGTGACTGTCGAGGACGGAGAAATGCCATGGTCGGCGACCGAGATGAACATCGCATTGATGATCTTCGCCTCGTTGCCCTTGGGAAGCTCTCCCTTGTAGAGCAGGTACACCATGGCGCCGAAGTCGATCTTGCCGACGAGATCAGTGAGGACGTCGTAGCCCCTGACCAGAGTACCTTCATGTGGAGTGGGGTCAGCGATAGCGGTTCGCCAATACTTTCGATCAGGGGTCGTTGTCATTCAGTGCTCCAGTCTGGACGTGGGGGGTGAAAGCATTCGCGGTCGGTGGCGAATCAGTGGGACGAATCGTAGTTTTCGAACCAGAAATCTCAGTAGAGGCATGTCCACGATGTGGATGTCGTAACCTAGCGAAACGCGATTCCATAGGGTTTATACGGATCCTGATTGTGAGTTTGTGTCCACAATATGATCAAAATGATGAACTCAACGGAATCACGCGGTACGCAAAGCATCGATCGCACAGTCGGTGTGTTGAAGCACGTGGTTGCCAACGGTTCGCACGGGCTGACGGTGGCCGACCTTGTGGCGCTTAGCGGGCTTGAACGCCCTACCATGCATCGCATAGTCCAGGCTCTGGAGAGACAGGGGTTGTTGAAGCGACCCGCCGGCTCGAAGCGCTATGTGCTGGGTGATTACTGCCGCCAGATGGCGGCCGCTTTCGCTGACCGTGCGGACCTGAGAACGGTGTGCGAACCTGCATTGAGAGGTGTTTCGGAGGAGACCGGAAACAGCGCCTTCCTCATTGGCCGAATAGGGTTCGAGTCAATCTGTCTTGCCCGTGTGATTGGCTCCTACCCCGTTCAGGTGCTCACCGTCAACGTCGGTAGCAGGCAGCCTCTGGGAACGGGCGCAGGAGGCCTGTCCATCCTGTCGACGCTGTCGGAAGCGGAGCGAAACGAATGCATCCGGGCCAACGCGAAACGCCTGGGCAGCTATGGCTCACTGACGGAGTCGACGCTGCGCGCGCTCGTACGTGCAACCCAAGGCCGCGGACACGCGATCATCGGACACTACAGCGTGCCAGGTGTCATCGGGATCGGAATGGCGATGCGCAATGCGACCGGCACTGTCATGGGCGCGATCACTACGGCTTCGATCGACAGTCGGATGTCCAGGCATGACCAACAGATTGCCGCCGCATCCATAGCGAAGCACATTGCACGCATCCAGTCTTCGCTAGACATTCTCTGAGCCATGAC
>NZ_JBFTPJ010000262.1:0-6418 GCF_056398445.1 Variovorax sp. 01T439_2 | reverse complement strand
GTCGGTGGCCACGAGAATGCGCTTGTACATGGTTTTTCTTTCCGGGAACGTGTGCCGCGAGCTTAGGCAGGCAGCCACCCGCGCCGCTTGATGCAGATCAAATGCGCGCGACCGGCCGGCGCTTAGCCTTGCCCGATGCAAGCCGCGCTCGCCTCCTTTTCCCCGGCCGCCGCGCTCCCACGGGCACCCCGTGAAGCCTGGCAGGTGCTCGACGATCCCGCCGAATGGCCCGCCTTCGGCCATGCGCTCGATGGCGGCGATGCGGGCACGGGGCGCTGGGAATCGCAGGTGGCGGTGGAAGGCATGCACTGCGCGGGCTGCGGCCTCGCCGTGGAGGCCGCGCTGCTGCGCGTCGCGGGCGTGCTCGAGGTGCAGGTGAATGCCGCGAGCCAGCGTGCCCGCGTGCTGTGGTCCGCCGCGCAGACGCGGCCCTCGCGCTGGTTCGAGGCTTCAGAGGCCGCCGGCTACCGGCTGGTGCCCGCCGCCGACGGCTCCGCACGCGAGCGCCGTTCGCGCGAGTTGCGGCTCGCGCTCTGGCGCTGGCTGGTGTCGGGCTTTTGCATGATGCAGGTGATGATGTACGCCTACCCGGCCTACATCGCGCAGCCCGGGGAAATGACGCCGGACGCCGCGCAGCTGCTTCGCTGGGCCTCCTGGGTGCTGACGCTGCCGGTGCTGTTCTTCTCCTGCGGGCCGTTCTTTCGCAGCGCGTGGCGCGACTTTCGCCATGCGCGCATCGGCATGGACGTGCCGGTCGCCTTCGGCATCGCCATTGCGTTCGCGGTCAGCACCGCGGCCACCTTCGACGGCGCGGGCGCATTGGGACACGAGGTCTATTTCGACTCGCTGACCATGTTCGTGTTCTTCCTGCTCACGGGCCGCTGGCTCGAGGCGCGGCTGCGCGACCGCACGGCCGGCTCGCTCGAGGCCGTGATGAACCGCCTGCCCGACGGCGTCGAGCGGCTCGGGGCCGATGGCGGCTGGCAGCGCGTGGCAGTGCGGCGCCTGGCCGTGGGCGACGTGGTGCGGGTGCGCCCGGGCGAGGCCTTTCCGGCCGACGGCGTGCTGATCGACGGCGGCACCAGCACCGACGAAGCGCTGCTGACCGGCGAATCCCGCCCGGTGGCGCGGGCGCGCGGCGAGCGCGTGCTGGCGGGCAGCCACAACCTGTCGGCGACCGTGCAGCTGCGCATCGAATCGGTGGGCGAGGGCACGCGCTTCGCGCAGATCGTGCGGCTGATGGAAAGCGCCGCGCTCGGCAAGYCGCGCCTGGCCCAACTGGCCGACCGCCTCGCGCGGCCGTTTCTCGTGCTGGTGCTGGTGTCGGCTGCCGGCGCCGCGGCCTTCTGGTGGCATGCCGACCCGGGCCGCGCGCTGATGGTGGCGGTGGCGGTGCTGATCGTGACCTGCCCGTGCGCGCTCTCGCTCGCCACGCCGGCCGCCATGCTTGCGAGCGCGGGCGCGCTGGCGCGCGGCGGCGTGCTGACCTCCAACCTGCAGGCGCTGGAGGCGCTGGCCTCGGTCGATACGGTGATCTTCGACAAGACGGGCACGCTGACCGGCGACACGCCGCGGCTCGAACGGGTCTACTGCCGCCAGGGTTTGCGCCCGGGCGATGCGCTGGAGATCGGCGCCGCGCTCGGAGCGCACTCGCTGCATCCGGGCGCGCGTGCGCTCGTGAATGCATGGAATGCGCAGTTCCGCGCGCCGCCCGGCTGGGAGGTGACGCAACCGACTGAACTGGCCGGCCTCGGGCTCGAGGGCCTGCTGCGCCGAAGCGGCGATGCCGGCGGCCCGGCGCGGCGCGTGCGGCTGGGCTCGGCGAGCCATTGCAGCGTGGCGCCGCTGCAGGTCGAGGCGCCGCAGGTGCACCTGAGCGACGAGCAGGGCTGGATCGCGAGCTTCGTGCTGGCCGAGGAGCTGCGCCCGGACGCCGCCGCCGCGGTGGCGGCGCTGCAGGCCGAAGGCGTCACGGTGCGCCTGCTGTCGGGCGACCGCGACAGCGCCGCGCGGGAGATCGCCGCGCGCGCCGGCATCGAATTCGCGCAGGGCGGCTGCACGCCCGAGGACAAGCTCGCGGTCCTGTGGCGGCTGCAGGCCGAAGGCCGGCAGGTGGCGATGGTGGGCGACGGCCTGAACGACGGTCCTTCGCTGGCGCGCGCGAATGCCTCCTTCGCCTTCGGGCGCGCCGTGCCGCTCGCGCGCGCACGGGCCGACTTCGTGGTGCCGGGCGATGCGCTCGCGGCCATTCCGCGCACCATTGCGCAGGCGCGGCGAACGCTGCGCGTGGTGCGGCAGAACCTGGCATGGGCGGCCGGCTACAACGCGCTGTGCGTGCCGCTGGCCGTCATGGGCTGGCTGCCCGCGTGGCTGGCCGGGCTGGGCATGGCGGCGAGTTCGCTGGTGGTGGTGCTCAATGCGGCGCGGCTCGCGGCCCCCGCAGCTTCCGAGGCCAGGGCGGTGCGCTGATGGACATCCTCTTCCTGCTGATCCCGCTGTCGGTCGTGCTGGTGCTCGCCATCCTTGGCGGCCTCTGGTGGGCCATCGAGCGCGGGCAGTTCGAAGACATCGAAATCGAAGGCGACCGCATCCTGCGCGGCGATTGATCTGCATCAAACCCTCGGGAGGGGGGCGCGGGGACACTGCCCGCAGTCCATCAAGAGGCACCACGATGCAAGAACCCCATCCTCCCGCAGCGGTCTACGACGACACCGCCGTACGGCAGCTCGCCCTCATGTCCGTGGTCTGGGGCGTGGTCGGCATGCTGGTCGGCGTGATCATCGCCACCGAGCTCGCCTGGCCCGAATTCAGCCTCGGCATCCCGTGGCTCAGCTACGGCCGGCTACGGCCGCTGCACACCAACGCGGTCATCTTCGCGTTCGGCGGCTGCGCGCTCATGGCCACCAGCTTCCACGTGGTGCAGCGCACCTGCCAGGTCCGGCTGTTCGCGCCGGCGCTCGCGTCGTTCGTGGTCTGGGGCTGGCAGGCGGTGATCGTGGCCGCCGCCATCAGCCTGCCGCTGGGCTACACCACGGGCAAGGAATACGCCGAGCTGGAATGGCCGATCGACATCCTGATCGCGGTGGTGTGGGTGGCCTATGCGGTGGTGTTCTTCGGCACCATCGGCATGCGCCGCGTGCGCCACATCTACGTGGCCAACTGGTTCTACGGCGCCTTCATCATCGCGGTGGCGCTGCTGCACATCGTCAACAGCGCCGAGATTCCGGCGGGCTGGATGAAGAGCTACTCGGCCTATGCCGGCGTGCAGGACGCGATGGTGCAGTGGTGGTAYGGSCACAACGCGGTGGGCTTCTTCCTCACCRCSGGCTTCCTCGGGATGATGTACTACTACATTCCCAAGCAGGCCGGCCGGCCGGTGTATTCGTACCGGCTCTCCATCGTCCACTTCTGGGCGCTGATCTTCACCTACATGTGGGCCGGCCCGCACCACCTGCACTACACGGCGCTGCCGGACTGGACGCAGTCGCTGGGCATGGTGTTCTCGCTGATCCTGCTCGCGCCGAGCTGGGGCGGCATGATCAACGGCGTGATGACGCTCTCGGGCGCCTGGCACAAGCTGCGCACCGACCCGATCCTGCGCTTCCTGATCGTGGCGCTGTCGTTCTACGGCATGTCGACCTTCGAGGGTCCGATGATGTCGATCAAGACCGTCAACGCCCTGAGCCACTACACCGACTGGACCATCGGCCACGTGCACTCCGGCGCGCTGGGCTGGGTGGGCTTCATCACGATGGGCTCGCTGTACTACCTGATCCCGCGCATGTACGGCCGCACCGCCATGTTCAGCGTGAAGGCCATCGAGGCGCATTTCTGGATGGCCACCATCGGCATCGTGCTGTACATCGCCGCCATGTGGATCGCCGGCGTGATGCAGGGCCTGATGTGGCGCGCCATCAATCCCGACGGCACGCTCACCTACACCTTCGTGGAGAGCGTGAAGGCCACCTTCCCGTTCTACGTGGTGCGGCTGGCCGGCGGCCTGCTGTATCTGGCCGGAATGCTGGTGATGGCATGGAACGTGTGGATGACCGTCATCTCCGGGCGCTCCATGCAGGCCGCCATTCCGCCCGTTGCCATTGCCCATGCCTGAGGAAGCGCCATGACGCAGAAGACCCCCTCCCCAAGCGGCTTCACCCACGAGAAGGTGGAGACCAACAACCTGCTGATGATCGTGCTGATCCTCGTGGTCGTCGCCATCGGCGGCCTGGTCGAGATCGTGCCGCTGTTCTTCCAGAAGTCGACCACCGAGCCGATCCAGGGCCTGAAGCCGAACACCGCGCTGCAGTTGGCCGGCCGCGACGTCTATCTGCGCGAGGGCTGCTACAACTGCCACTCGCAGATGATCCGGCCGTTCCGCTCGGAAACGCTGCGCTACGGCCACTACTCGGTGGCCGGCGAGTTCGTCTACGACCATCCGTTCCAGTGGGGCAGCAAGCGCACCGGCCCCGACMTGCACCGCGTGGGCGGCAAGTACAGCGACGAATGGCACCGCATCCACCTGAACAACCCGCGCGACCTGGTGCCCGAATCGAACATGCCGGCCTATGCCTGGCTGGACAAGACCCAGGTCGATGCCGATGCCGTTCCGCGCCACATGCGTGCGCTGCGCCAGGTCGGCGTGCCCTACACGGACGAGGAGATCGCCCGTGCCGCCGACGACGTGCGCGGCAAGACCGAGATGGACGCCACCGTGGCGTACCTGCAATCGCTGGGCCTCGCGCTCAAGTAGGGAGCACTGAACCATGATCGACATCACCACCTTGCGCGTTGCCGCCACCGTTTCGTGCTTCGTGCTTTTCCTCGGCATCGTGGCCTGGGCCTATGCCCGCCGCAACGCGCCGCGCTTCGAGGAAGCCGCGCAGCTGCCGTTCGAGCAGGACTGAAGAACAAAAGGGGCCCACGATGAGCGATTTCGTCAACAACTTCTGGTCCAACTACGTTGCCGCGGGCGCGGTGCTGAGCATCCTTGGATGCATGCTGCTGCTGTGGCTCACGGCCCGCAAGCGCGTGCCTTCCGATGCGGACAACACCACCGGCCACGTGTGGGACGAGGACCTGCGCGAGTCCAACAATCCGCTGCCCATGTGGTGGATCGGCCTTTTCGTGCTGACCATCTTCTTCGCGGTGGGCTACCTGGTGGTCTTTCCGGGGCTGGGCAGCTTCAGCGGCCAGGCGAACTGGAGCACCCGGAGCGAGTACGAAGAGGACGTGGCCAAGGCCAACACGGCGCTGGCGCCCGTCTACGCGAGCTACGCCGGCATGACCATGGAAGACATCGCCCGCGAACCCATGGCCATGGCCATCGGCGAGCGCCTGTTCATGAACAACTGCTCCCAGTGCCACGGCTCCGATGCGCGCGGCAGCAAGGGCTTTCCCAACCTGACCGACAAGGACTGGCTGCACGGCGGCACGCCCGAGAAGATCGCCGAGACCATCACCAAGGGCCGCATCGGCACGATGCCGCCAATGGCCGCGGCGGTGGGCACGCAGGACGATGTGAAGAACGTGGCGAACTACGTGCTGAGCCTGTCGGGCGCGCCGCACGACTCGGTGCGCGCCGGCCTCGGCAAGTCAAAGTTCACGGTGTGCGCCGCCTGCCACGGGATCGGCGGCGTGGGCAACCAGGCCGTGGGCGCGCCCAACCTGAGCGACAAGACCTGGCTGCATGGCTACGGCGAGGCGGCCATCGTGCAGATGGTCAATGCCGGCAAGCACAGCGAGATGCCCGCGCAGGAAGGCCGGCTCACCGAGGCGCAGATCAAGCTGCTCGCGTCCTATGTGTGGGGACTTTCCAACCCTGCCACGGGGCCCTGACGCCGCCAGGCCATCACCATGGATCCATCCGCTCCCGTTTCCGCCGCATCGGCCCAAGCCGGCCCCGGCACGCGCAAGATCATTCCGATCGCGCCGGCCGAGAGCGAGTCGGTGGGCCTGTACGAGGCCTCCAAGAAGATCTATCCGCGCACCGTGCGCGGCATGTTCGCGCGCTGGCGCTGGGCCATGGTCTTCCTGACCCAGCTGCTGTTCTACGGCCTGCCGTGGGCCCAGTGGGGCGAGCGGCAGCTGCTGCTGTTCGACCTGGCCGCGCGGCGCTTCTACGTCTTCGGCCTGGTGCTGTATCCGCAGGACCTGATCTACCTCTCGGGGCTGCTGGTGGTGAGCGCGCTGGCGCTCTTTCTCTTCACCGCCGTGGCCGGGCGGCTGTGGTGCGGCTATGCCTGCCCGCAGACCGTCTACACCGAGATCTTCATGTGGGTGGAGCACCGGATCGAGGGCAACCGCACCGCGCGCATGCGGCTGGACGGGGAATCGATGTCGCTCGAGAAGCTGGTGAAGAAGTGGTTCAAGCACCTGGTGTGGATCGGCATCGCCATGTGGACGGGCTTCAGCTTCGTGG
>NZ_JBFTPJ010000261.1:0-6419 GCF_056398445.1 Variovorax sp. 01T439_2 | reverse complement strand
GAACACCACCACGGGCGCGATTTCCTCGGCCTGCGCGAGCCGTCCCATCGGCTGGCGCGCGATGAAGGCCTTGCGCGCCGCTTCGGGGTCTTCGTTGGCATTGATGCGCTCGCCGAGCGAGGGCGTGTCGACTGTGCCGGGACACACGGCATTGCAGCGGATGCCGCGCGACACGAAGTCGGCCGCCACGCTCTTGGTGAGGCCCAGCACCGCGGCCTTGGTGGTGCCGTAGACGAAGCGGTTGGGCAGGCCCTTCATGCTGGAGCAGACGCTCGCCATGTTGATGATGCTGCCGCTTCCCGCGGCCAGCATGCCGGGCAGCGCGGCCTGGATGGTCCAGAACTGGGCGCGCACGTTGAGGGCGAACGCGAATTCGAGGTCCTTGTCGGTGGCCTCGAGCGCAGTGCCGTTGTGCACCACGCCGGCGCAGTTGAACAGCACGTCGAGCGCGGGAAGACTCTTGAAGAAGGCGCCGATCGCGTCCTTGTCGAGCACATCGAGTTTCGCGGTGCGCACGTTGGCAACGCCCGCGTAGCGCCCCAGCAGCTTCTCGTTCACGTCGGTCGCCCACACCTGCGCGCCTTCGGCGGCCATGGCGAGCACGCTCGCGTGGCCGATGCCTTGTGCGGCCGCCGTCACGAGCACGGTCTTGCCCTTGAGTCTCATGCATGTCTCCTTGGAAAGTGGCGCACCGGCTGCCCGGCGTTCAGGGTTTGGCCCGATGGCAGCGGCGCGGTACGGATCGTATTCTGAATTGGCCTTACCACTTGTCCAATTCAGGACAACCCTTAACCCACCACCCGTGCCGCTCCAGACCGTCGAACCCCAGCGCCTCTATCGCCAGATTGCCGACCAGCTGCGCGGGCTGATCGGCAAGGGCGAGTTTGCCGTCGGCGCGCGGCTGCCGGCCGAGCGCGACCTGGCCCAGCAGCTCGGCGTGAGCCGGCCCTCGGTGCGCGAGGCGCTGATCGCGCTCGAGGTCGAGGGCTGGGTCGAGGTTCGCACGGGCTCGGGCGTGTATGTGCTGGACCGCTCGCACCGCGCGAGCAAGCCGGTGGCGCCTACCGAATGGGGACCGCTGGAGCTGATCCGCGCGCGCCGCGTGATCGAGGGCGAGACCGCCGCCATCGCGGCTGCCGTCGGCAAGCGCAAGGACATCGACGCCATGAGCCGCGCCATCGAAACGATGCGCGGGCTCGCCGACCGCGAAATACTGCCGCTCGAGGGCGACCGCGAATTCCACGTGGCCATCGTCAATGCCAGCGGCAACGCCGTGCTGGTGGAAACGGTGCAGAGCTTCTGGGATTCGCGCAACGGCCCGATCTTCACGCGCCTGGGCGGCTACTTCGAGACGGTGGCCTCCTGGCGCTCGGCGATTGCCGAGCACGAGGCCATCCGTGACGCCGTGGCCGCGCGCGACCCCGAGGCCGCACGCGCCGCCATGCACGCCCACATGGACAACTCGCATCAACGATTCAGCGCGAGCTGGCGCCGCGCGAAAAAAACCTCTTCTCCTTCCGATTCCCACACAACACGAGTTCCACGATGAATCCCTTCATTCGCCTGCATCCGGCCGACGACGTCGTGATCGCGCGCAGCCAGCTGGTCGGCGGCGCCAAGGTCGAAGACTTTGCCGTGCGCGGCCTGATTCCCGCCGGCCACAAGGTGGCGACGCACGCCATTGCCGCCGGTGAACCGGTGCGTCGCTACAACCAGATCATCGGCTTCGCGAGCAAGCCCATTGCGGCCGGCGAGCACGTGCACACGCACAACCTCGACATGGGCCCCGACAAGGGCGACTTCGAACGCGACTACGCCTTCGGCGCCGACGTGAAGCCCGCGCCCGCCAAGCGCGAGGCCACCTTCATGGGCATCAGGCGGGCCGACGGCCGCGTGGCCACGCGCAACTACATCGGCGTGCTCACGAGCGTGAACTGCTCGGCCACCGCGGCGCGCGCCATTGCGGACCACTTCTCGCGCAAGACCAATCCATCGGCGCTGGCCGGCTACCCGAACGTCGACGGCATCGTGGCCCTCACCCACGGCACGGGCTGCGGCATGGACACGCAGGGCATGGGCATGCAGATCCTGGAGCGCACGCTCACGGGCTATGCCACGCACCCCAACTTCGCGGGCGTGCTGGTGGTGGGCCTGGGCTGCGAGGCGAATCAGATCAATGCCTGGCTCGCGACCGGCCACCTGGCCGAAGGCGAGAACTTCCGCACCTTCAACATCCAGGACACCGGCGGCACGCGCAAGACGGTGGAGAAAGGCATTGCGCTGATCAACGAGATGCTGCCGCGCGCCAATGCGGTCAAGCGCGAGCCCTGCAGCGCGGCGCACATCACGATCGGCCTGCAGTGCGGCGGCTCGGACGGTTACTCCGGCATCAGCGCCAATCCGGCCCTCGGTGCGGCGGTCGACCTGCTGGTGGCGCACGGCGGCACGGCCATCCTGAGCGAGACGCCCGAGGTCTATGGTGCCGAGCATCTGCTCACGCGCCGAGCCGTCAAGCGCGAGGTCGGCCAGAAGCTGGTGGACCGCATCAAGTGGTGGGAGCACTACACCGCAATCAACGAAGGCGAGATGAACAACAACCCCTCGCCGGGCAACAAGGCGGGCGGCCTGACGACCATCCTCGAAAAATCGCTCGGGGCCGTGGCCAAGGGCGGCACGAGCAACCTCGAGGCGGTGTACGAATACGCCGAGCCGGTCACGGCGCACGGCTTCGTCTACATGGACACGCCGGGCTACGACCCGGTGAGCGCCACCGGGCAGGTCGCGGGCGGCGCGAACGTCATCTGCTTCACCACCGGACGCGGCTCGGCCTACGGCTGCGCGCCCTCTCCTTCGCTCAAGCTTGCGACCAACTCGGCGCTGTGGCAGCGGCAGGAAGAAGACATGGACATCAACTGCGGCGAGATCGTGGATGGCACCAGCTCGATCCAGGAGATGGGCCAGCGCATCTTCGAACTGGTGCTGGCCACCGCGTCCGGCGAGCCTTCGAAGAGCGAGAAACATGGCTACGGCCAGAATGAATTCGTGCCGTGGCAAGTCGGCGCCGTGATGTAAGGAACCTATGCCCCAAACCCTTTCCTCCTCTGTTCTGCGATCGCAATGCGCCCGCATCCTCGAAGCCGCCGGCAGCACGTCGGCCGAAGCCGCGCAGGTGGCCGACAACCTGGTGCTGGCCAACCTGAGCGGCCATGATTCGCACGGCGTGGGCATGCTGCCGCGCTATGTCGATGCGGTGGCCGAAGGCGGCCTCGTGCCCAATGCCGCGATCAAGGTCAACGCCGACATCGGCACGCTGCTCGCGCTCGACGGCCAGCATGGCTATGGCCAGATCGTCGGCGTGCAGGCGATGGAACTCGGCATTGCACGGGCGAAGCAGCACGGCAGCTGCATCTTCACGCTCGCCAATGCGCACCACCTGGGCCGCATCGGGCACTTCGCCGAAATGGCAACGGCCGAGGGCCTGGTCTCGATGCACTTCGTCAACGTGCTGTCGCGGCCCGTGGTGGCGCCGTGGGGCGGCGGCGACGGGCGCTTTGGCACCAACCCCTGCTGCATCGGCATTCCACTCGCAGGCGCCGAACCCTTCCTGCTCGACTTTGCCACCAGCCGCGTGGCGCAGGGCAAGATGCGCGTCGCCCACAACAAGGGCGAACGCGTGCCCGACGGCTACCTGATCGACGAGCGCGGCGCGCCCACCAACGATCCCGGCGTGGTGGTGGTGCCGCAGGCCAACGGCCTGTTCGGCGCGCTCATGACCTTCGGCGAACACAAGGGCTACGGCATGGCGATGGCCTGCGAGCTGCTGGGCGGCGCGCTCACCGGCGGCGGCACCTGGCACCGTCCGGCCGACACGGCACGCACGGTGCTCAACGGCATGCTGACGATCCTGATCGACCCCGCCAAACTGGGAACCCAGGCCAGCTTCGCGCAGGAGGCGACGGCCTTCGTCGAGTGGCTGCGCCAAAGCCCGCCGGGCGCCGGCTTCGACCAGGTGCAGATCGCCGGCGAGCCGGAGCGCGCTGCACGCGTGGCGCGCGAGCGCGACGGCATCTGGCTGGACGATGCGACCTGGGGCGAGATCGTCGCGGCCGGAACCAAGGTGGGCGTGGCGGTCGCCGCCGCGTAAAGGCCGCGTTTCCTTCTAGCGCCGCGCCTTGCGCGACTTCTGGCTCAGCACGATCGCAATGCCGCCCAGGATGGCCACCGAGGCCGCCGCCAGCCGCGGCGTGATCGCCTCCGACAGCAGCAGCACGCCGCCGAACGCAGCCAGGAGCGGCACCGACAGCTGCACGGTGGCCGCCTGCATGGCCGACAGGCGCGCCAGCGCCGCGTACCAGACGACATAGCCGAGGCCCGAGGTCAATGCGCCGGAGGCCACGGCCAGCGCGATGCCGGTGGCATCCGCATGGGCACGCATCATGAAGGCAAGGCTCAGCGCCAGGGCCAGCGGTACGGCCCGCATGAAGTTGCGGCCCGTGGCGGCCAGCGGATCGGGCACGCCGCGGCCGCGCAGCGAATACACGCCCCATGYCACGCCCGCGATGGCCATCAGCACGGCACCGAGCAGCGGCGGCGCCGCAACGCCCGGCAGCACCAGGTAGACCAGCCCGCCGGCCGCCAGCATGAAGCCGATCCATGCCACGGGCCCGAAGCGCTCGCCCGAGCCCAGGCCCGCGCCCAGCATCGTGAGCTGCACCGCGCCGAACAGGATCAGCGCGCCCGTGCCCGCGGAGAGGCTCAGGTAGGCGAAGGAAAAGAACGCGACGTAGGCGAACAGCATGGCGGCCGCGAGCCAGTCGGCACGGCCGGGCACGGCAGGCCGGGCGCGGAACTGCACGACGAGCGCGAGCGTGAGCGCACCGGCAACCAGCCGGATGCTGCCGAAGCTGGCCGGGTCGATGCCCCGCTGCTGCAACGCGAGCCGGCACAGCAGCGAATTGGCCGCGAATGCGACCATGGCCACCGCGGTCAGCGCGACGGTCTGCAGGGTGGACGGCGCGCGGCGCACCTCGGAGATGGCTYCAGACATGCGCCCCCACCATGAAGACGGCCCAGCCCAAGAGCGCAAACCCGAGCGGCGCGCTCAGGCGGTGGCCCCAGGGAACGTTCTTTTCCAGCGCCATGACGGCGGCCAGCAGCAGCATCCAGCCGAGGCTGCCGGTGCCGAGCGCGAACATCAGCAGCATCAGCGCCCAACAGCAGCCGACGCAGAACAGGCCATGGTGCAGGCCCAGCGCGAACGCCTGGCGCGCCTGCGCGTGGCCGCGCCAGTGCTCGATGACAAAACTCAGCGGCGTGCGGCACTTCTCGAGGCACTTGTGCTTGAGGCGGCTGAACTGGAAGGCGCCGGCCAGCGCGATGGTCGCGGCGCCGATCACCCAGCCGTGCCAGGCCAGCGTGGGCGCGCTCGCGAGCAGCGCCAGTACCGCGCTGTGGAGCCCGTGCGCCAGCAGCCYGAAGGCACCCCACACGGCCATGTAGCCGAGCTCCAGCAGCACGAGCAGGCGCGCATGGTCCGGCCGCCCCGCGGTCAGGCGGTCGAAGGCATTGAACAGCGGCAGCGTGGTCGGCAGCATCATGGCCATGGTCATGAGGATCCACGCCACCGCATAGAGGACCGCAGGCACCACCACGCCGCCGGCCGGAATGGCCTGGCACAGGAACGCGGCCGGCCCCGAGGCGGTCCAGTCGCCGTGTTCGAGATAGCGCCCGTAGGGGCTGCGCGCCCAGGCCCACAACGCCATCCACGCAAGCGCGGCCAGCGCAGCGAGAACCGGCAGGAACACGCGGCGGTGGCGGGTGACGTTGCGCGGCGGCAAGCCGGCCGCGGGGTTCACTGGCTAACCTCCGTGCTCCGCACTGCGGTGCGAGCTTGCTTGGGGCGGCCCGGCACGGCGCTCATGAATCAAAGACGAAGGTGCTCTGCAGGGCGTTGTGGTTCTTGATGTCGAGGTCGATGCCGAGGGCGGGGTTCTTCGAGCGGTAGGTGGGCGCCTTGCCGACGAACACCGGCGCGCCCGGCACCGTGGAGAACACGGTGTCGGACAGCGTGGTCTGCCCGCCGGTCGCGCCGCGGTAGGGTTCGAGCTCGGCGTAGTAGTCCTTGCCGATCTCCAGCTCGCCCTTGCCTTCGTTCACCGTGAAGCGAATGGGCGCCCGCTCGACCGACACCACCTGGCCGATGAGGGCGGCCAGGTCGGCGATCGGGCCGCCGGCCTTGCCGGTGTAGACCTTGAGCAGCGCCTCTTCCTGCTCCTTGGAGGCTTTGTCGTCGACGAAGATCGCCGCCGTCCAGTTGCCTTCGAGGATGTTTCCGGGCACATGCGCCACGGCCGCGATGGTGTTGCCGCCGACGTCGACGCCGTCGATGGTTCCCTTGTCGATGCGCCACGCGACGATGG
>NZ_JBFTPJ010000260.1:0-6445 GCF_056398445.1 Variovorax sp. 01T439_2 | reverse complement strand
CGCTCACTGTCGTCGGCAGCGACATCGTCTTCACTTTTAAGGGAGTGGGCCGAGAGATCGGTGCAATCGCTGCGCAGCTTGCCGCGCTCGCCAACCTGGACTTTGCGGGATTCTCGGCCATCAGCGATGCGGTCAAGGATGACTCTGCGCGAGCTCGTGCAGAGCTGGACAGGTTCCAGGCGCGGGTGATGGCGATCGGGCAGGAGTCGCAGAAGTTCGTCGATCCTCGGATTCTCGGCAATCCAGGAACGATCGCGGAGCAGGCCGCAGCCTTGCGCCCCAAGTTGAACATCAGCGGTCTCAACCAGGACAAGACGCCCAAGGGGAAAAAGGACAACAGCGCCGCCCAGGAGGCGAAGGCGCAGCTCGCGCTCGACCTCGAAGAGATCAAGAAGGAGCAGGCGGCACTCGCAAATACGTTGAGCAATAGTGAGAAGCTGATCTCGGCCCAGCGCAGCGCCAACCTCATCAGCGAGAGCGACTACTACGCCAAGAAGCGCGAACTCCTGCAGGCTGATACAGCCGCCCAAGAATCAGCCTCACAGAAGGAAATCGCCCGGCTGCAGCAGGAGAACTTGAGCGGCAAGGACAAGATCGACAACGACCGCAAGATCATTGATGCGCAAGCCAGGCTGGCGAAGGTGCGTGAGAACGCCACGGCAAATCTCCAGGTGCTGGCGATTCAGGAAAAGGACTCGCTCGACAGCATCGCCCGCGCCTATGTTGATGCGCGCACCGCCGCGCAGTCATACCTCGATGTGACGAATCGTGCCCGCCAGCTCGAGCTCGACAGCGTCGGGAAGGGCACAAAGGCGCGCGACTTCGGGCAGGCCATCAGCCAGATCACCGAGAAGTACGAGCAGCAGCGCCAAGACCTCCAACGCGACAACCGCAACGGCAAGTTTGCCGGTCGTCAGCAGGACTACGAGCGCGAGCTTGCGCTGCTGAATGAGTTCCAGGCCAAGTCCATCGCCAGCTACACGGACTACTACGAGAAGCTGAACGACAAGCAGAAGAGCTTTTCGCTCGGTGCATCGGAGGCGCTGCAGAACTACTACGACGAGTCGCAGAACGTCTTCAAGCAAACCGAAGAGGCCGTGACCAATGCCTTCAAGGGCATGGAAGACGCGCTCGTCGAGTTCGTGACCACCGGGAAGCTCGACTTCAAGAGCCTGGTCGACTCGATCATCAAGGACATCGCGCGGATGGTGATCAAGCAGCAGATCACAGGCCCGCTGGCGAACATGGTGAACGGCTTCATCGGCGGCGATTCGAAGAGCGGCTCCAGCGGTAGCTTGGGCGGCGGCATCGCCAGCCTGTTCGGCGCCATCTTCGGTGCGTTCGGTGGCCGTGCAATTGGCGGCCCAGTCTCCGCCGGCCAGATGTACCAGGTGAACGAGAAGGGCCCTGGCGAAATGTTCGAAGCCGGCGGCAAGCAGTGGTTCATGCCTGGCCAGGATGGCACGGTCAAGCCGACTACTGGTGAGGCAAGCGGCGGCGCGCCAATCACCATCTATTACCAGGCCCAGCCGGGCGAATCGCGCAAGACCGCCGCCCAGAACGGCCGCGCCCTGGGCGACCAGATCGTGGCCAGCCAGCGGAGGAATGCATGAGCGGCATCGTTGTCTACGAGGACGTCATCGTCCCCTCGAGCGTATTGCTGTCCGGCGTGAGCGGCTCCAACTCGCGCCAGAACGACCGTTCGAAGAACCAGGGCGGCTATGCGACTGTGAATGTCGTGCGTGACGTGACGATGCGCGCATGGCAGCTTGGCGTGTCGCCCATGCTGGTGTCTGCGGTGCAGGACATCTTCGGGCTCTGGGAAGCCACGGACGCCGGCGCCTACGGCATGCTTCTGGAAGACCCGATTGATTCCGTTGTGACAGCGGCGCAGGGCGCGCTTCAGGGCTACATGGCGGGCGTCGAATATGGAACTGTTGGCCGAGGCAACGGCACGCCGCTGTATGGTTTGYGAAAGCTGTACAAGGCACGGGGCTCGAGCCGCGCCCGAGCACGCACGCTGACCCGCACCAAGACTACGCCGGCACTGCTGCGCGGTGGCTCGCCGGTGACGATTGGCGTTGCCGCTGGCAATGTGGCCCTGAGCGCGGCGCCGGTATATGTCACGTTCGTGGCGGATGCGTCCCGGACCGTCACGGCCGTGACCGTCGGCGCAACAACTCAAGTCACGCTCGCCACCACCATTCCCGGCTTCGTCGTGGGCGGCCGTCTCTGGCTCGAAGGCTTGACCGGCGCAGATGCCGCATTGCTGAACGGCTTGAGCCACCAGATCACTGCCATCACCGGCGGCGGCTTGAATGTCTACACATTGGCGACCAACACCGCAGGCAAGACCATCACCGCGGCCGGCACCGGCAAGAAATATCCGCAGCCCGACGAGACGCTGACTTGGTCTGGCACCTTCTATGTGCCGGTGCAGTTCCGCGATGACACGCTCGATTGGGACATGCCGATTGCTGGCCCACGCGACAGCCGCATGGTCACGATCCCTTCGACCTATCTCGACGAGATCCGTGAAGCATGAGCAAGACAGTCTCCATCCCACTCAAGGCGCACTATGCCTTGGGCACGACCACCATCGCCCGCTGCTGGCGCTTCGAGCGCCGCGACGGCCAGGTGGTCACGGTCACGACTTGCGCGCGCGATCTGCTCATCAGCAGTGAGCTCTACCGCGCCAAGGAGGGCGTCAATCCGACGGCCATCGAGCAGCAGGCGGATGGCGCCGTCCAGAACTCCGAGGTCAATGGCACGCTGTCGACCGAGTTTGCGTCCGAAGATGAGATTGTCTCGGGGTTGTGGGACAAGGCGTTCGTGACGGTCTTCGAGGTCAATTATCGCGACCTGACCATGGGCCGCCTGACGTTGCAGGCCGGCACGCTCGGCAACGTCAAGGCCGGCCGTTCTGCATTCACTGCCGAGCTGCGTGGCCTCCTGCAGGCGCTGCAGCAGTCCGTCGGTCGCGTCTTCACGCCGCACTGCCTCGCGACCTTGGGCGACTCGCAGTGCAAGGTCGCCATCGAAGCCATGCGCTTCAGCAGCACGCTGACCGGCGTGACGAATCGCCGCATTTTCGTCGACTCGGCCGCCACGCAGGTCAGCGACTGGTTCGGCGCCGGTGTCCTGCGCGTGGAGTCGGGCGACATGGCGGGCGCCGAACTGGAAGTCTATGGCTTCGCGGGCGGCATCTACACGCTCGCGCTGCCGCTTCCCATGAACCCCACGGTCGGCATGGCGTATTCCGTGCTGCCCGGTTGCCGCAAACGCCACGAGCGCGGGCCGCGCAACCCGCTGGGCGCGTCGGACTGCAAGGACAAGTTCAACAACGTCATCAACTTCCGCGGCATGCCGCCGTCGATGTTTCCCGGCAACAACCGCATTCTCGGGTTCGGCAGCACCAAATCATGACCACGCGCGCCGAAGTTGTTGCCGCCGCGCGGCGGTATCAGGGTGCGCGCTGGACGCATCAGGGGCGCCGCGACGATGCCATGGACTGCGCCGGCCTGGTCCTGAAGGTCGCGCGGGATCTAGGCTTCTCGACGCTGGATGTCACCGGCTATGCCGTGCGCGCAACCGATGAATCCATGCTCGCGCTGTGCCGCGAGCACCTGATCGAGATCGGCCGCGATGAACTGGCGGCCGGTGATGTGGTGGTCATGCGCTTCTCCGCCAATCGCCACATCGGCATCGTTGCCGACTACCCGTATGGCGGCCTCAGCGTGATCCACGCCCAGACGATGCACCCACGGTGCGTCACCGAAAACGCGCTGTCGCCCCAGTGGCTGGCGCATGTCAAGGCATCCGTGGCCGGGTGCTTCCGCTTCCCGGGAATCGCCGAATGAGCACTCAACAAGTCCTGGGCGTCGTTGGCGGCGTGGTCGGGGCCTTCTTTGGCTATCCGCAACTCGGCTTCGTCGTCGGCTCTCTGGTGGGCGGCCTGCTCACGCCCGGCGAAAAGACCGAAGGGCCGCGTGTCGAAGACACGAAGGTGTCGGTCAGCGAATACGGCGGTGGCATCCCCGAGACCTGGGGCAACAACGTCCCGCCGGCAACGTGGATCTGGGCCACCGACATCATCGAGATCGGCACAACCACAACCCAAGGCAAGGGCGGCGCTCCCGAAAACACCACCTACCGCCAGTTYATCCACGGCTATCTCTGCCTGGGCAAGACGCCGCCGCCCGGCACCGTGGTGGCCATCCGCAAGGTCTGGGTCGACCGCAAGCTGCGCTATGACGCCTCGAGCGGCTTGCCGGCCTCGCAGGCGCTGGCGTCGTCGGAAAACCCCCACGCGCAGATCTCGCTGCACCCGGGCTTCGAAGACCAGCTGCCGCACCCGATCATCGAAGCCTTCGAGGGGATCGGCAACGTGCCGGCGTTCCGCGGCGTCATTGGTGTGTTCGTCTTCGGGCTGGAGTGCCCGGGCGGCCGCATCCCGCAACTCTCCTACGAGATCTGCGTGGGCGCCAACGTGCAGATCATCACGAGTGAAATGATCTCGGTGGGCGGCTTTGCTGACGACACCTCCRCCGTCATCAGCTCCGACGAGATCTGGCAGTACCACTTTTCGAGCGTTGGCTACAACAACCCGGTCTACATGTATGTGGACTATTGCTCCACGGAAGGCGTGCGCCGGGTCGGCACCTACGATCTTGGCGTTTGGAACGGGGACGGCCCGTCCATTCTTGGATACCGTCCGTTTCCTGTCACTGGCACTGAGCACCCGACGGCGGCCTGGGTTCATGACCTGAGCGGCCGAACCTACTACAAGCTCATCCATCTCGACACGGGCGTGGTCACGGTGCTGGCCGATTTCCCGGTCGATTCGAATCTGCCGGGCAGAGCCGCCAACGGGCGCGGCGCGTGCGACCTGGTCTCCGGTAACTGCGTCTTCGCGAGCTTCGACAACAACCAGGTGTCGCACGGCGCCATCCTGATCACGGGGCAGGGCACCATGGTTCCGCTGACCTTCGACCACGACCCCGCGCTGGTCGCTTTCGTCGATGGCGTCATCTACTCCGTCACCATTGACGGCAGCAGCAACCTCTACCTCGAGCGGCGCGAAGGAGATGGCAGCACGAGCGGGGCGCTCCCCATCGTCGCCGGCCCGAATGTGCCCAACCAGAAGTTGGCCTATAGCGCCCTGTGCGTCAATGCGCAAGGTGTCTTTGCCTACGTCGTCCGCGGCAACAGCGGCGGCCCGACCGATGCGGCGATCTATCGCATCGACCTGGACGCACAGGAATGGATTCTGCAATCCAACACCTCCGGTCATCCGGCGGGCGGCGGCATTGGCAACATCAATTCCTATACCTTCTATGGCACGCGTGACCTGGCCATCACCGGCCCGGATTACATCGGACTCGGCTACAACCTGACCCGGTTCAATGTGGTGGTGCCCGAGGCGGCGGCTGTGGCCGAGATCATCGGCAGCCAGAGCGAGCAGGCCGGCCTGCTGCCCACGCAGTACGACGTGTCGACGATCACCGACACGGTGTGGGGCTACACCACGAACATCAACGTGGCGAGCGCGCGATCGAACATCGAGCCGCTGCTGACGTTCGGCGCCATCGGCGTGGTTGAAGAGGATGGTCTGATCCGCTACTTCCATCGGTCGAGCCGGACACCCGCGGCGACCATCGCCTATGACGAGTTGGCGTGCCAGGAGAACGGCCAGGAAGCGATCGACGCCTTCCCGCTCTCGCGCACGCAAGAAGCCGAGTGCCCGCGCAGCGTGACCGTGCGCTACCTCAACCCGGCCTTCGACTACCAGACAAGCACCGAGACCGCGCGTCGCATCGTCACCGAGTCGATCCTCGATCAGACCGTCGATCTGGCGATTGCGATCACGCCCGACCAGGCGGCCACCATCGCGCACCGCCTGCTCTACGAGTCGTGGATCGCGCGCATGACGCGCTCGCTGAAGGTGTCGCGCAAGTACGCCTGCCTCAGCGCCGGCGACGTGGTGACGGTCGAGTATCCGCGCGGCACCTTCAGCAACTGGATGCTGACCAAGCTGACCGACACGGGCGCCCTGATCGAGGGCGAGTGCTTTCCGTTCGACGCCGAGCTGCTGGTGCAGTCGGTGCCGGGTTCGGACGGCCAGCGCGGGCAGGAAATCGCGCCGCTGCCGCCGTCGACGTTGCTGCAGCTGCTCGACATCCCGATCCTGCGCGATGCGGACAACGATGCTGGCCTTTATGCCGCGATGGAGGGCTACATGCCCACGTCGTGGACGGGTGCGGAGCTGTTCGCAGGCGACGACACCGCGACGCTGGCACCGCGCGGCACGGTGGCCAATGCCGCGGTCATCGGGTTTGCCGAGACGACCCTGGGCAACTGGAGCATGAATGTCGTCGACGAGCAGAACCTGGTGACGGTCAACATCGGCGAAGGCGTGCTCAACACCATCACCAAGGACTTGTTG
>NZ_JBFTPJ010000259.1:0-6448 GCF_056398445.1 Variovorax sp. 01T439_2 | reverse complement strand
ATTCCGTTCGTGTTCGATCCGGGCCAGGGCCTGCCGATGTTCGACGGCGAGGCGCTCAAGCACTTCGTCGACCTGGCGAGCTGGGTCGTCGTCAACGACTACGAAGGCAAGATGCTGTCGCAGCGCACCGGCTGGAGCCTGGCCGAGATCTCGAAGCGCGTGCGCGGCCTGGTCGTCACGCTGGCGGCGGAAGGCTGCGAGGTCTGGATCGACGGCGAGCGCGAGCATGTGCCGGGCGTGACGCCGACGGCGGTGGTCGAGCCCACCGGTTGCGGCGATGCCTGGCGCGGCGCGCTCTTGTTCGGCCTCGAGAAGGAATGGCCGCTTGCGCAGTGCGCGGCGCTCGGCAACCGCATCGGCGCGCTCAAGATCGCGCAGCGCGGGCCGCAGAACTACCAGATCGACCTGAAGGCGCTGGGCCTCTGAGCTGCCCGCTGGCAGGCGCCCATAAAAAAAACCCGGCACCGTGAGGTGCCGGGTTTTTTGCCGTCAAGGCTGCTGAGCAGACTCAGGGCTTGCTGGCCGTCGGAAACGGCCAGGCTGCCTGGGGGTTCAGCGTCGTTTGCGCAGCAGGAGCAGGCGCTACGGCAGGAGCCTTGGCAGCCTTCTTGGCAGCAGGCTTCTTGGCAGCAGCGGCAGGCTTGGCAGCGGGCTTTTTCGCGGCTTTCTTGGCCGCAGCCTTTTTGGCAGGAGCCTTCTTGGCGGCAGCCTTCTTCGCAGGGGCCTTCTTGGCAGCGGCCTTCTTTGCCGGAGCCTTCTTCGCCGCCGCCTTCTTGGCAGGAGCCTTCTTCGCTGCGGCCTTCTTCGCCGGAGCCTTCTTGGCAGCGGCCTTCTTTGCCGGAGCTGCCTTCTTGGCGGCTACCTTCTTCGCAGGCGCCTTCTTGGCGGCTACCTTCTTCGCTGCGACCTTCTTGGCCGGAGCCTTCTTCGCAGCTACCTTCTTGGCGGGAGCCTTCTTAGCGGCCGCGACCTTCTTTGCCGGAGCCTTCTTTGCAGCGGCTTTCTTAGCCGGCGCTTTCTTTGCAGTTGCCATTTCTATTTCTCCTTGATCAAGTTGAAAAAATCAACCTATTGAAGCACTCCACGCACGTTGGTAGCGTGAAGCGATCCATGGCGTTGGAATCTGAGCTCCAGCACCATGAACACCTGAGCCCTCGTCCATGCCGCGCTCTTCGGCGCGATCGGTGGCAAGGGCAATTCTTGAATTCATTAATTCTTGTCGAAAGATTCGATTCAATCCCAGGAGAGCGCACCACCCGACTGGTATTCGATCACGCGGGTTTCGAAGAAATTGCGCTCTTTCTTCAGGTCAATCATTTCGCTCATCCAGGGGAACGGGTTTTCCTCGTTCGGGAAGAGCGTTTCGAGGCCGATCTGCTGCGCGCGCCGGTTGGCGATGTAGCGCAGGTAGCCCTTGAACATGGAGGCGTTCATGCCGAGCACGCCACGCGGCATGGTGTCTTCGGCGTATTTGTACTCGAGCTCGACGGCCTTCAGGAAGAGGGCCTTGATCTCGGCCTTGAACTCGGGGGTCCAGAGGCCGGGGTTCTCGAGCTTGAGCTGGTTGATCAGGTCGATGCCGAAATTGCAGTGCATCGACTCGTCGCGCAGGATGTACTGGTACTGCTCGGCGGCGCCGGTCATCTTGTTCTGGCGGCCGAGCGCAAGGATCTGCGTGAAGCCGACGTAGAAGAACAGGCCCTCCATCAGGCAGGCGAACACGATGAGCGACTTGAGCAGGGTCTGGTCGGTCTCGTGCGTGCCGGTCTTGAAGTTCGGGTCGCTGATGGCGTCGATGAACGGGATCAGGAACTGGTCCTTCTCGCGGATCGACGGCACTTCGTTGTAGGCGTTGAAGATCTCGCTCTCGTCCAGGCCGAGCGACTCGACGATGTACTGGTAGGCGTGCGTGTGGATCGCTTCCTCGAAGGCCTGGCGCAGCAGGAACTGGCGGCATTCGGGCGCCGTGATGTGGCGGTAGGTGCCCAGCACGATGTTGTTGGCGGCCAGCGAGTCGGCGGTCACGAAGAAGCCGAGGTTGCGCTTGACGATGCGGCGCTCGTCTTCGGTCAGGCCGTTCGGGTCTTTCCAGAGCGCGATGTCGCGCGTCATGTTCACTTCTTGCGGCATCCAGTGGTTGGCGCAGGTGGCGAGGTATTTTTCCCAGGCCCACTTGTACTTGAACGGCACCAGCTGGTTGACGTCGGTCTGGCCGTTGATGATGCGCTTGTCGGAAGCCTTGACGCGCTGCGCCGCGGCGGGTGCCACGGGCTGTTGTGCAATCGACGAAGTCGGAGCATCCACCGGTCGGCCTGCGGACAGGCCGCTGGTCGATGCGTGGTGTTGCTGCAATCCTTGTTGCATATCCTTTGATAAGGAGGGCTTGACTTCTTCGTCCCAGGTCAACATAGAAAAATCCAATGCTCAATTATCGGAGCAACGATGTGAGTTGCAAAGTGCTCGTTCACGTCGCGCTCCATTTATGTGGTTGTTATGTTGCTCTCATGCATCGCGCGATGTCAGTCGATGCCGTGATCGACTGAGGGTCCGCGCGTCGTGCATGCACCTCTCTCGCTTCACTCGCGCGTCATTGGCATGCTTCGCAAGTCGGATCGTCGACGCCGCAGAACGCGATGTCGGTGGCAGGCATTGCACTCATCTGCGCCTTCGCTGCGGCAGCTGCGGCTTCGAGTGCGCTCATGCCCGAAGAGGCATCGCTGCCCGACGACACCGCGTTGAGGCGGCCCGACTGCACGGTGGATTTCTCGGCGTGCGTCGCGCTCTGCGTGCGCAGGTAGTAGGTGGTCTTCAGGCCGCGCAGCCATGCGAGCTTGTAGGTGTCGTCGAGCTTCTTGCCCGATGCGCCGGCCATGTAGATGTTGAGCGACTGCGCCTGGTCGATCCACTTCTGGCGGCGCGCTGCGGCTTCGACCAGCCAGGTGGTCTCGACTTCGAACGCGGTGGCGTAGAGCGCCTTCACGTCCTGCGGCACGCGGTCGATCGGACGCAGCGAACCGTCGAAGTGCTTCAGGTCCATCACCATCACGTCGTCCCACAGGCCCAGGCGCTTCAGGTCGCGCACCAGGTAGTGGTTGATGACGGTGAATTCGCCCGACAGGTTCGACTTGACCGAGAGGTTGCCGAAGCAGGGCTCGATGGAAGCGTCGACGCCGATGATGTTCGAGATGGTCGCGGTCGGGGCGATGGCCACGCAGTTGGAATTGCGCATGCCGTCGGCCTTGATCTTCTGGCGCAGGGCCTCCCAGTCGAGCGTGGCCGAGCGGTCCACTTCGACGTAGCCGCCGCGGGCTTTTTCGAGCAGGTCGAGCGTGTCGATCGGAAGGATCCCCTTGTCCCACAGCGAGCCCTTGTAGCTCGAGTACTTGCCGCGTTCGCGGGCCAGCTCGGTCGAGGCCCAGTAGGCGTGGTAGCAGATGGCTTCCATCGACTCGTCGGCAAACTGCACGGCTTCCTGCGAAGCGTAGGGAATGCGCAGTTCGTACAGCGCGTCCTGGAAGCCCATCAGGCCCAGGCCGACCGGGCGGTGGCGCAGGTTCGAGTCGCGCGCCTTCTTCACGGCGTAGTAGTTGATGTCGATCACGTTGTCGAGCATGCGCATCGCGGTCGAGATGGTGCGCTTGAGCTTTTCCTGGTCGACCTTGCCGTCCTTCAGGTGCTGCAGCAGGTTCACCGAACCCAGGTTGCAGACGGCGGTTTCGGTGTCGCTGGTGTTCAGCGTGATCTCGGTGCACAGGTTCGACGAGTGCACCACGCCGGCGTGCTGCTGCGGCGAGCGCACGTTGCAGGCGTCCTTGAACGTGATCCAGGGATGGCCGGTCTCGAACAGCATCGTGAGCATCTTGCGCCACAGGTCCGAGGCCTGGATGGTGCGGGCAGGCTTGATCTCGCCGCGCGCGGCCTTTTCTTCGTAGGCGACATACGCCTTCTCGAAGTCGGCGCCGAACAGGTCGTGCAGGTCGGGCACGTTGGAGGGCGAGAACAGCGTCCAGGTGCCCTTTTCCATCACGCGGCGCATGAAGAGGTCGGGGATCCAGTTGGCGGTGTTCATGTCGTGCGTGCGGCGGCGGTCGTCGCCGGTGTTCTTGCGCAGTTCCAGGAACTCCTCGATGTCGAGGTGCCAGGTTTCCAGGTACGTGCAGACGGCGCCCTTGCGCTTGCCGCCCTGGTTCACGGCCACGGCCGTGTCGTTGACCACCTTGAGGAAGGGCACCACGCCCTGCGATTCGCCGTTGGTGCCCTTGATGTGGCTGCCGAGCGCGCGCACGCGGGTCCAGTCGTTGCCCAGGCCGCCCGCGAACTTGGAGAGCAGCGCGTTTTCCTTGATCGATTCGTAGATGCCGTCCAGGTCGTCGGGCACGGTGGTCAGGTAGCAGCTGGACAGCTGCGAGCGCAGCGTGCCGGCGTTGAACAGGGTGGGCGTGCTCGACATGAAGTCGAAGGACGACAGCACCTCGTAGAACTCGATGGCGCGGGCCTCGCGGTCGATTTCGCCGAGCGACAGGCCCATGGCCACGCGCATGAAGAAGGCCTGTGGCAGTTCGATGCGCGACTTGCGCACGTGCAGGAAGTAGCGGTCGTACAGCGTTTGCAGGCCGAGGTAGTCGAACTGGTTGTCGCGTTCGGCCTTGAGCGCGGCGCCCAGGCGCGGCAGGTCGTACTGCAGCAGCTTCTCGTCGAGCAGGTCGTTCTCGACGCCCTTCTTGATGAACTGCGGGAAGTAGTCGGCGTAGGCGGTGGCGCGCTCGGCGGGCATCACTTCGCGGCCGATGATCTCCTTGAAGATCGTGTGCAGCAGCAGGCGGGCGGTGGCAAAGGTGTAGTCGGGGTCTTTTTCGATCAGCGTGCGGGCCGCCAGGATCGAGGCCTTGTAGACCTCGTCGAGCGGCACGCCGTCGTACAGGTTGCGCATCGTTTCAGCGACGATCGGCGCAGCGGTGATGCTGTCGCCCAGGTTTTCGCAGGCCGATTCGATCAGGCCCTTGAGCTGGTTCAGGTCGAGCGCGACGCGTTCGCCGTTGTCCAGCACGTGCAGCGTGGGGGTGGCGGGCGCTTCCTGCTCGACCTGCTTGGAACGCTCCTGCGTGCGGCGCTCGCGGTAGAGCACGTAGGCGCGCGCGATCTCGTGATGGCCGCCGCGCATCAGGCCGAGTTCGACCTGGTCCTGCACGTCTTCGATGTGGAAGGTGCCGCCGCCCGGACGCGAACGCACCATGGCGCGGATCACGCCTTGCGTGAGCGCGTCGACGGTTTCGCGCACGCTGGCCGAAGCCGCGCCCTGGGTGCCGTGCACGGCCAGGAAGGCTTTCATCATCGCGATAGCGATCTTGTTGGGTTCGAAGGGAACCACGGCGCCGTTGCGGCGGATGATCTGGTAGTGCGCGAGGTTCTGTCCGGCGGGCGAGCCGGCGGTGTCGCGCTGCTGCTGCGTGGGCGTGGAGGGAACGGCACGCGAGGTCGATGGGGTGTTCAGGGCTGTTTGCATTCGCTTCCTCTCGGTTGGCAATTCTTGTTGGATGGCAACGCCTTGGTTGGGCGTCGCGCCGGCGTTGTTGACCGGACGGAGGACACTATATCTAGGGTCTGAGGGGTGTACAACCCACTAGATGTAGCGTTTTCCAGTGGATACAACCCTGGCCGATATTTCTTTCGGCCTAGGTCACGGCCGTCGATGCCGCATGAATACTGGCCTATGTTGTCGCAACCCGCATGGGCCGTGGCTTGCAGGCCGATTTGGGCTTGCAGGGCGCATGGTTGCTGCATGCAGCGGCTGCAATTTTCTCATTGCTGCGCCGCGGGACCGGCGCATCGCGAGGCGCCGCGCGATTGAAAAAATTAGCGCTGCACCACCTGCGGAGGAAACATCTGTGGACTCCAGCCGAGGTGCCCGCGCAGCAATTGCCAATCGAAGCCGGCGCCGGGGTCCTGTTTTCGGCCTGGCGCAATGTGCTCGTGGCCGGCGATGTGCGCGATGGCGTAGTGCTGCGCGATGGCGGGGCAGAGGCTGGCCAGCGCCTCGTACTGTGCTTCTTCGAAGGGCTGGCCTTCGAGGCCTTCGAGCTCGATGCCGATGGAGTCGTCGTTGCAGTTCTCGCGGCCGCGCCACGACGACACGCCGGCATGCCAGGCGCGATCGTCGCAGCTCACGAACTGCCAGAGCTCGCCGTTGCGCCGCACATAGAAGTGCGAGGAAACCGCAAGGCCGCGGATCGACTGGAAGTAGGGGTGCGCGTCCCAGTCGAGCTGGTTGGTGAAGAGCTGCTGCACGGCCTCGCCGCCGTATTCGCCGGGCGGCAGGCTGATGGAGTGCAGCACGATCAGGTCGGTCTGCGCGCCCGCGGGCCGGGGCCCGAAATTCGGCGAGCGCAGCGCCTTGGCAAAGCGGTACCAGCCGGCGTGCCAGAGCCCGTCGTCGTTGCTTGCCGGTGCT
>NZ_JBFTPJ010000258.1:0-6464 GCF_056398445.1 Variovorax sp. 01T439_2 | reverse complement strand
GAGCATGAAGATCAATCTCCGGATGAATTAGGATGCGACGAGACCATTATCCGCACCAGGACGACTTCGTTTTCATGACAGAACCGACGCTTCATTACGTGGCGTGCGATGACGCCCAGGGCGGTCACCGCATGGCCTACTGGCAATGGGGCGACGCGCGCAGCGCGCGCGTGGTGGTCTGCGTGCACGGCCTCACGCGGCAGGGACGCGACTTCGACGTGCTTGCGCAGGCCCTCGTGGCACGCGCCGCCGGCGACGTGCGCGTGGTCTGCCCCGACGTGGCGGGGCGCGGCCAGAGCGACTGGCTGCGCGACCCGGCCCTCTACCAGGTGCCGGTCTATGCGGCCGACATGCTGGCGCTGGTTGCGCAGCTGCACCGCGAACAACCGATCGACACGCTCGACTACCTGGGCACCAGCATGGGCGGGCTGATCGGCTTCGTGCTGGCGGGGCACAAGCAGCTGCCGCTGGCCCGGCCGATCCGCCGCTTCGTCGTGAACGACGTGGGCCCGACGATCGAGGCTGCCGCGCTGCAGCGCATCGGCGCCTACGTGGGGCAGGGCGGCCGCTACGACAGCCTGCAGTCGGCGGCCGATGCCATGTGGACGATCTCGACCAGCTTCGGCCCCCATACACCGGACCAGTGGCTTTCGCTGTCGCAGCACATGGTGGTGCCCGCGTCGCAGCGCACGCCCGATGGCGCCGCCAAGGTGGAGGCCGGCGAATCCCATGGCGACGCAGCCGGTCCCTGGCTGCTTCACTACGATCCGGCCATTGCCGTCGCGCTGCGTGCCATCACGCCCGAGGCTGCGGTCCAGGGCGGCGCCGTGATGTGGAGCCTTTATGACGCCATCGATGCGCGCACGCTCGTGACGCGCGGCGCGCAGTCGGACCTGCTCTCGCGCGAAACGGCCCTGGCCATGACGCAGCGCGGTCCGCGCGCGGCGCTGGTCGAGTTCGAAGGCGTGGGCCATGCGCCCACCTTCGTCGACCCCGTGCAGGTGGGCGCCGTCACCAACTTCCTGTTCGATTGAGGCCAACGTGAAGCGCGAGTCTTCGAGTCTTCAAACGGCGCACGCCTCCGATACGGCGGTGGTGGACTATCCCTTGTCCGCCGCCACGGCCGACCGCACGCCGGTCATGGAGAACATGCTCGCCCGTGCACGCGCTTTCGCCGAGCCGCTGATCGCCGACGAAAAGCTCGATACCGGCGAGAACACGCTGGCGCATGCCGACGCCGTCGCCGCCATCGTCGCCAAGATGGGCGGCTCCGAGGCCATGCAGGCCGCGAGCTACCTCGTCTACGCCTGCCAGCATCTCAACCGCCCGCAGGAGGTGATCGCCAAGGTGTTCGGCGACAACTTCGCGGCGCTGGCGGTCGAAACCACCAAGCTGGTGCGCGTGCAGGAGCAGGCCCGCTCGGCTTCGCAGGGCCATCACCTGGCCGAAGGCGCAGCGGGTGCGCAGACCGAGAACGTGCGCAAGATGCTGCTCGCGTTCTCGCGCGACCTGCGCGTGGTCATGCTGCGCCTCGCATCGCGGCTGCAGACCCTGCGGCATGCCGCCGCCAGCAAGCAGCCGGCGCCCGAAAGCGTGGCGCGCGAGTCGCTGCAGGTGTTTGCGCCGCTCGCCAACCGGCTCGGCATCTGGCAGGTGAAGTGGGAGATCGAAGACCTCTCGTTCCGCTTCCTGGAGCCCGAGACCTACAAGCTGATTGCGCGCCTGCTCGACGAGAAGCGTGTCGAGCGCGAAGGCCACGTCGAGCAGCTGCGCTCGCAGCTCGAACGCGAGCTGCAGGCCGAGGGCGTGCGCGCCACGGTGCAGGGGCGGCCCAAGAACATCTACAGCATCGTCAAGAAGATGCGCGGCAAGTCGCTCGACTTTGCGCAGGTGTTCGACATCCTCGCGCTGCGCGTGGTGGTGCCCGACGTGAAGGACTGCTACGCGGCGCTGGCCTGGGTGCACTCGCACTTCCTGCCGATCGACGAAGAGTTCGACGACTACATCGCGCGGCCCAAGCCCAACGGCTACCAGTCGCTGCACACGGTGGTGCGCGAGATGGTCGACGGCAAGCCCGGCAAGCCGATCGAGATCCAGATCCGCACCGAAGAAATGCACGACCATGCCGAGCACGGCGTGGCGGCGCACTGGGCCTACAAGGAGGCCGGCCACAAGGGCTATGCGGGCGTGTGGGCGAGCGGCGAATACGACGCGAAGATCGCCGTGCTGCGGCAACTGCTGGCATGGGAGCGCGACCTGTCGGGCGGCTCGCAAGGCCAGGGCCTCTTCGACGACCGCATCTATGTGCTGACGCCCGACGCGGCCATCGTCGAACTGCCGCAGGGCGCGACGCCGGTCGACTTTGCCTACACCGTTCACACCACGCTGGGCCACCGCTGCCGCGGAGCGCGCGTCGATGGGGCCATGGTGCCGCTCAACACGCCGCTGTCCAACGGCCAGACGGTCGAGATCATCGCGGCCAAGGAGGGCGGGCCTTCGCGCGACTGGCTCAATGCCGAGCTCGGCTACCTTGCAAGCCACCGCGCGCGCGCCAAGGTGCGCGCATGGTTCAACGCGCAGATCACGCACGAAACCGTGGCGCGCGGGCGCGAGGCGGTCGAGAAGCTGTTGCAGCGCGAAGGCAAGACCTCCACGCGGCTCGAGGACCTGGCTTCGCAGCTGGGCTTCAAGTCGGCGGACCACTTGTTCGAAGTGGTCGGCAAGGACGAGTTCTCGCTGCGCAACATCGAGGTGCTGCTGCGTCCGCCCGAGCCTGCGCCCAATCCCGACGACGGCGTGCAGATCAAGAAGCCGCGCGCGAGCGAGAAGTCAGGCAAGGGCGGTGTGCTGGTGGTGGGCGTGTCCTCGTTGATGACGCAGCTCGCCAAATGCTGCAAGCCCGCGCCGCCCGATGCCATCCGCGGCTTCGTGACGCGCGGCCACGGCGTGAGCGTGCACCGCGTCGACTGCAGCAACTTCCGCATGATGGCCTCGCGCGACAGCGAGCGCGTGATCGATGTCGAATGGGGCGCCGCGAAGGGCGGCGAAGCGCCGGTCTATGCAGTCGACGTGTCCGTCGAGGCGGCCGACCGCCAGGGCCTGCTGCGCGACATCTCCGATGTGTTCGCACGCGAGAAGATGAACGTGATCGGCGTGCAGACCCAATCGGTCAAGGGCACGGCATGGATGACCTTCACCGTGGAAATCTCCGATGCGGCGCGGCTCACGCAGGTGCTGGGCGTGGTGACGGCGGTTGCCGGTGTGCGATCTGCACGTCGGCGCTGAAAAAGCGCGTTTTCTCCTGCTACAATAGCTGCTTCTCGGACACATCCTTAGGCGCGTAGCTCAGYTGGTTAGAGCACCACCTTGACATGGTGGGGGTCGTTGGTTCGAGTCCAATCGCGCCTACCAATTTCTGTTTCGACTTCCGGCCAACCACCGGGTCTGTCGAACAGAGCTTTCACCGGGTTCCCCGGTGATTCAATCGTCCTAGCGGTGAAGCAGACAAAGACCATGGCCATGTTGTTGTGCTACCTTGGCCGCTCTGCAAACCTTTTTCAAATTTCTTGACAAGCGATCTGATGAATACGCGATCAACGCTGGTTGATCGGGCTCATGCCGACATGCGCCTGGCCGCATTGCTCAGGCAGGCTCCCATCGAATTTGCGCGCGCGGTCTATGGCATCAACGACCACGCAAGCGGCCGCACCGACACCATGGCGGCACGCGAAATAGCCCGCGCCATCCGGCAGGGCACGCCCGTCACGCAGGAGCGCGCCGAGCAGCGATCGCGCGCCTACTTGCCCACGGCAGGCCAGGAGCACTGTCCGCGCTGCTGGGTGGTCTACGGCCACAAGAGTCCGCTGCGTTTCAGGGAAGCCACCGAGGAACGCCCCGAGACCGCCACCTGCAGCGCCTGCGGCGCCGAGTACGCAACAACGCTCGGTTGAAGCGGCGCAGGCACGGTCAGGGTAAACCTTGTCGCGATGCAGCAAAACCGCTACCTAGAATCATCGGATGACATGGGCATCCATGTGAAGGAGTCCGCAGTGCAGAGCAAGAAGTCCGGGGTCAAGCCGGTGCAACGTGTAATCAAGAAGTACCCCAACCGAAGGCTCTACGACACCGAGACATCCACGTACATCACGCTCACCGAGGTGAAGCAGCTGGTCATACAGAATGCCCAGTTCGTGGTGCGCGATGCCAAGACCGGCGACGACCTCACGCGCAGCATCCTGCTGCAGATCATCCTCGAGGAAGAAGCGGGCGGTGCGCCCATGTTCACCGAGCAGGTGCTGGCCAACATCATCCGCTTCTACGGTCAGGCGATGCAGGGCTACATGGGCCCCTACCTCGAAAAGAACATCCAGGCCATGACCGAGGTACAGGCCCAGCTCACCGAAAAGGCCGAAGGCCTCACGCCCGAGATGTGGTCGCGCTTCATGACCATGCAGTCGCCCATGCTCCAGGGACTCATGGGCAACTACGTCGAGCAGTCCAAGAACGTGTTCCTGCAGATGCAGGAGCAGATGCAGAAAAATACCGAGCAGGTCCTGGGCGCATTCGGCATCAAACGCCCCTGAAATCCCGGCCCCGGCCGATAGCTGGGACAATAGGGGCATATATGAGCGAAGTTGCCTCCCCCGAACGTGCCGCCACGACGGCCGCCCCCAAAGTCGGCTTTGTGAGCCTGGGCTGCCCCAAGGCCCTGACCGATTCCGAACTGATCCTGACCCAGCTGAGCGCCGAGGGCTACCAAACGGCCAAGACCTTCGAGGGCGCCGACCTGGTGATCGTCAACACCTGCGGCTTCATCGACGATGCCGTGAAGGAAAGCCTGGACACCATCGGCGAGGCGCTGGCGGAAAACGGCCGCGTGATCGTCACGGGCTGCCTGGGCGCCAAGACCGGCGACCAGGGCGGCAACCTGGTGCGGCAAATGCATCCGAGCGTGCTGGCCGTGACCGGTCCGCATGCCACGCAGGAAGTGATGGACGCGGTCCACGCCAACCTGCCGAAGCCGCACGACCCGTTCGTCGACCTGGTGCCCAACACCTTCGGCATCGCGGGCCTCAAGCTCACGCCGCGGCACTATGCCTATCTGAAGATCAGCGAAGGCTGCAATCACCGCTGCACCTTCTGCATCATTCCCTCGATGCGCGGCGACCTGGTGTCGCGGCCGGTCGGCGATGTGCTCGGCGAGGCCAAGGCTCTGTTCGAAGGCGGCGTCAAGGAACTGCTGGTGATCAGCCAGGACACCTCGGCCTATGGCGTGGACGTCAAGTACCRCACCGGCTTCTGGGACGGCAAGCCGGTCAAGACGCGCATGCTCGAACTGGTGCGCACGCTGGGCGAAATTGCCGAGCCTTATGGCGCCTGGGTCCGGCTCCACTATGTGTATCCGTATCCGAGCGTGGACGAGATCATTCCGCTGATGGCCAGCGGCCAGGTGCTGCCTTACCTCGATGTGCCGCTGCAGCACAGCCACCCCGACGTGCTCAAGCGCATGAAGCGGCCGGCCAGCGGCGAGAAGAACCTGGAGCGCCTGGCGCGGTGGCGCGAGGTCTGCCCCGAGCTGGTGATCCGCAGCACCTTCATCGCGGGCTTCCCTGGCGAAACCGAGCAGGAGTTCGAGCACTTGCTCGACTTCATCCGCGAGGCGCAGATCGACCGCGCCGGATGCTTCGCCTACAGCCCTGTGGCAGGCGCCACCGCCAACGACATCCCCGGCATGCTGCCGCCGGCGGAGCGTGAAGCGCGCCGCGCCCGCTTCATGGAAGTGGCCGAAGCGGTGTCGATCGCCAAGCTGCGCCAGCGCATCGGTGCAACCATGCAGGTGCTGGTGGACTCGGCACCCGGCATGGGGCGCAAGGGCGGCGTGGGCCGCACCTACGCCGACGCCCCCGAGATCGACGGCACCGTGCGCCTGCTGCCGCCCGAGAAGATCAGCAAGACGCTCAAGGTGGGTGAATTCACGCGGGCCCGCATCGTGGGCGCCGAGGGCCACGACCTGATCGCGCTGCCGATCTGAACCGTCGCCATCCTGGCGAGAGCAAGAGAGAGCAAGGCGGCGATCGCCGACTTGCGAACCACGGACTGAGCGACAGGCGAAAAAGTTGTACGCCTACAGACGCATGCACCCGGGCATTTGAACGTGGCGGCTTGTGTTCTCCAGGAGGTCCCATGTTCTTCCAGCTCTTTCAATCCGGATCCAGCCTTCATCTCAAAAGGGCTGCCACGCTGCTTCACGAAGCCCAGATGGCGCGTCTCGAGCACCAGGCTGCAGCGGAGCATCACGCGGCCCTGGCCAAGATGTATGCGGAGCGTGTGAAGCGCCTTTCCGGCGAGGTCTATCCGCTACCAGCTCCCAGCAGCGAGGCGGCGGCTACGAAGACCGAGCAGGACAAGCCGGCGATCTATTCGATCGAGAGCAATCGCAGGCCCAAGTCGAACCTGCTGACGTA
>NZ_JBFTPJ010000257.1:0-6517 GCF_056398445.1 Variovorax sp. 01T439_2 | reverse complement strand
TTCTGGGACTGGCTGCAGGTGCAGGCCATCACCACGCGCGAGACCATCGGCGAGGTGCCCGATCCGGACACCGTCGACAACATCGACTGAGCCCCTTCAGCTGGTTGGCCAGACCACGCCGTTGTCGTTGAGGATCGCGTCCAGCGGCAAATCGTGCGCCTCGGGCTCGAAGTCTTCGAGGAAACCGTTGGTGAAGCCCAGCCCCACCGTGAACGGGCGCGGCTCCAGCGCCGCCAGCGTGCGGTCGTAGAAGCCGCCGCCGTAGCCCAGCCGGTAGCCGCCGGCGCTGTAGCCCACGCAGGGCACGAACAGCAGCGTGGGCACGATCAGCTCGGTGTCCTTGGGCTTGGGAATGCCGTAGGCGTCTTCTTCCATCTGGCAGCCCGGGTACCAGGCATGGAAGGTCAGCGTCTTGTGGACCTTGTTCATCACCGGCAAGCCGATGCGGCGGCGCTGCGGCTCGTCGATCAGCTCGCCGTCTTCCTTCCAGCGGTGCAGCGCGGGCAGCGGATCGAACTCGCCCTTGATCGGCCAGTAGGCGCCGATCACGGTGTCGGGCCGGCCCACCAGCCAGATCCGCATCACGCGCTGCAGCAGGTCGGCCTTGGCGAGCCGGTCGGGCATCGCCAGGCGCTGCTCGATCAGTGCTTTTCTCACCTGATCCTTGAGAAAACTCGTGGTCGCCGAGGTGTCGGCATCCTTTGACTTGTCCATAATCCCCCGATGCAGTTCCCAAGCATTTTGGCACCCATGCGGCATCGCCCGCGCAATACAGCGTCCGCGCTGGTTTTTTCCGCCGTCCTGGCTGCCGCCGCACTGCTTTCGCAGCAGCCCGCCGCCGCCCAGGCCAACAGCAACGACGACGTCCTGGTCCAGATGAAGCAGGCCTTCCAGCGCGGCGACAAGGGCCGGCTCGCGGCCCTGCTGCCGCAGGCGCGCGGCCATGCGCTCGAACCCTGGGCCGCCTACTGGGAACTCAAGGCCCGCCTGCAGGAAGCCGCGCCGAACGAAGTGCAGGACTTCTTCGCCCGCTACCCCGGCACCTACCAGGAAGACCGGCTGCGCAACGACTGGCTGCTGCTGCTGGGCCAGCGCCGCGACTGGGACGGCTTTTCCGCCGCGCTGGCGGGCTTTCGCATGGGCGACGATCCGCAGGTGCGCTGCTACGCGATCCTGGTCGAGGCCCTGCAATCGGGCAGCGCCACGCAGGCCCAGGCCAACGAGGTGCGCCGCAACTGGTTCGCGCAGAAAGAGGCGGACGACGGCTGCCTCACCGCGGCCGACCGCCTGGTCGCGGCCCGCCTGCTGTCGCCCAACGATGCCTGGACGAAGGCGCGCCTGGCCATGGAGACCAACCGCCCGCAGGCCGCGCGCGGCGCCGTGACCATTGCCGCGCCCGATGCGCTGCCGCTGTTCGAGGAGCTCAACGCCAGCGCGGCCAAGTTCCTGGCCGGCCGCGCCTTCGTGGCCGCCAAGTCGCGCAAGGAGCTGGTGGTGCTGGCGCTCATCAAGATCGCCATGGCCGACCCGGAGCAGGCCGCCACCCAGCTCGACAGCAAATGGGGCCCGATGCTTTCGGCCGAGGAGCGCAACTGGCTCTGGGGCACCATCGGCCGCCAGGCCGCGAGCAAGCTCTCGCCGCTGGCCGGCAGCTACTTTGCCAACGTCACGAAGAACGGCGACCTGACCGACGACATGCTCGGCTGGCGCGTGCGCGCCGCGCTGCGCAACGGCCAATGGAAAGAGGTGGCGCCCGCCATCAACGCCATGAGCGAAACGGCGCAGCTGGAGTCGACCTGGGTCTACTGGAAGGCGCGCGCACTCAGCGCGGCGGGCGGCGACGACCGCCGCGCGCAGGCACGCGAGCTCTACCAGAGCATTGCGGGCACGCGCGGCTTCTACGAGATGCTGGCGCTGGAGGAACTCGGCCAGCGCACCGTGGTGCCCACGCGCCCGGCGCCGCTCACGCCCGAAGAAAAGAACGCCGCGCGCAGCAACATCGCGCTCAACCGCGCGCTCTACGCCATTGCGATCGGCCTGCGCTCCGAGGGCACGCGCGAATGGAACTACGCCACCAACCTGCACGACAAGGGCGGCATGGACGACCGCGCGCTGCTGGCCGCGGCCGACTTCGCCTGCCAGCGCGAGGTCTGGGACCGCTGCATCAACACCAGCGAGCGCACCAAGGGCGTGATCGATGTCGAGCAGCGCTTCCCCATGCCCTTCCACGACACGGTGCTGCGCAAGAGCCAGGACATCGGCCTGGACCCGGCCTACGTCTACGGCCTGATCCGCCAGGAAAGCCGCTTCATCATGGACGCGCGCTCGGGCGTCGGCGCCTCGGGCCTGATGCAGGTCATGCCCGCCACCGCGCGCTGGACCGCACGCAAGATCGGCCTGGCCGGCTTCACGCCCGGGCAGATCAACGACCATGAAACCAACATCACCATCGGCACCAACTACCTGAAGCTCGCGCTCGACGACTTCGACGGCTCCATGGCGCTGGCCGCGGCCGCCTACAACGCCGGCCCGGGACGGCCGCGCAGCTGGCGCAACGGCCCGGTGATGGAAGCCGCGATCTGGGCCGAGAACGTGCCCTTCGGCGAAACGCGCGACTACGTGAAGAAGGTGCTGGCCAACACCACCAACTACGCCGCGCTGATCAGCGGGCGGCCGCAGTCGCTGAAGGAGCGCCTGGGCCGCGTGGGCCCGCGCGACGCGGCAGAACCCGAACCCAACAAGGATCTCCCCTGACATGAGCTGGGGCGGCCAGGTGCTCGACACCGTAGCGGCCGAATTCTCGGACGTGGGCGACGCCGCGCAGCTCACGCGCATCGTCGTTCGGCTGATGCTCGCGGCCGTGATCGGGTTCATGCTCGGCTTCGAGCGCGAGCAGCAGGGCAAGGCGGCGGGCGTGCGCACCCACATGCTGGTGGCCATCGGCTCGGCGCTGTTCGTGCTGATTCCGCAGCAGACRGGCATCGAGCCGGCCGACATGAGCCGGGTGATCCAGGGCCTGGTGGCGGGCGTGGGCTTTCTCTGCGCCGGCACCATCCTCAAGCGCGGCAAGGACGAGCACCATGTGCAGGGCCTCACCACCGCCGCCGGGCTGTGGATGACGGCCGCCATCGGCATGGCCTGCGGCCTCGGCCGCGAAGTCACCGCCATCCTGAGCGCATTGCTGGCGCTGGCCGTGCTCGCGCTGGTGCCGCGGCTGGTGGACCTGGTCGAGCGCATGGTCGGGCCGCCGCACGGCGAAGAAAAAGACCAGGCCGGCGCGGCGCCGCGCGTGATCGCCTCGCCTGAAGACGAGCAGCCGCGGTAGCGCATCAATCCGGCCGCATTTCGGCATCAATTGGCGGATGCGGCCCGGCTAGCATCGAAGGTTTTTCTCTCTCATCCCAACCGCAGGATCGCACCATGCGCAAGCTCTACATCGGCAACAAGAACTACTCGTCCTGGTCCATGCGGCCCTGGGTGCTCATGAAGCAGGCCGGCATCCCGTTCGAAGAGGTGAAGGTCCGCTTCGACTCCTTCGCGCCCGACTCGCACTTCAAGAAGACCATGGGCGCGATCAACCCGGTGGCCGAGGTGCCGGCGCTGGTGGACGGCGAGCTGGTGGTGTGGGACACGCTCGCCATTGCCGAATACCTGGCCGAGACCTTTCCCGAGAAGCAGCTGTGGCCCCGCGCCGCGGCCGAGCGGGCCCGCGCGCGCAGCATCTGCGCCGAGATGCATGCGGGCTTCGGCAAGCTGCGCAGCCTCTGTCCCATGAACATCGAGGCCTCGCTCGCCGAGGTCGGCGCACGGCTCCTGAAGGACAACCCCGCCCTGCAGGCCGACCTCGACCGCATCGTGCAGATGTGGAGCGGCCTGCTCGATGCCCACGGCGGCCCGCTGCTGTTCGGCGGCTTCAGCATTGCCGACAGCTACTTCGCGCCGGTGGGCACGCGCATCAAGACCTACGGCCTGCCGGTGCCGCCGGCCATCAGCGCCTACATCGAGCGCGTGCAGGCGCTCCCCGGCGTCAAGGCATGGATCGACGATGCCCTGGCCGAGAAGGACTTCGTGGCGTTCAACGAGCCCTACCGCACGGCGCGCTGAGGCTCCTCGAAGAATCCCGCCGCCTCAGAAGCGGTAGGTCGCCGAGAGGTAGGTCACGATCGGGTTCAGCTTGAGCCTGGCCTCGCTGGTGGCAATCGGCAGCCCGGTGATCGTGGTGGTCGTGAGCTTGGCCTTGGTCTTCAGCGGAATGTAGGAGACCGAGAACGACACGCCCCAGTGCTTGTCGATCTGGTAGGCCACGCCGGCATTGAGCACGGGCGCGAACGAGCTGTCGAGCTTGGCGGTGGTCGAGGTGGAGAGCGGCCGCTGGCGCAGCTGGCTGCCCAGCGCGCCCTGCAGCCCCGGCGTCAGCTCGATGTCGCTGTACCAGACATAAGTCGCGCCCAGGCCCACGAACGGGCGGAGGGCCGCGTTGCCCTCGTTGAAGTAGTACTTGCCAAGAATGGTGGGGCTCCACTGGCGCGCTTGGCCCAGCTCGCCCACGCGGCCCAGCGTGCCGGTGCCGTTGAGCTTGAACTTCGGCGGAATGCCGAACACGCCCTCGACAGCCCAGTGGCTGTCGACGAAATAGACCGCGCTCAAGCCCAGCGTGTCCGAATCGCTGATCGATGCGCCCGACCCCGCCAGCACGCTGCGCACCGGCGCCGTCAGCGTGAGCGGCTTGCTCGAGTCCTGCGGCGCAAAATGAAGCCAACCCGCGCCGACCACCCAGTCTCCAGCGTTCTGCGCCCACGCGCTTCCGGACGCCAGCGCGCCCACTGCGGTCAGCGCAAGCATTGTTTTCTTCATGACGTGATTACTCCTTTTGGTTTAAAAATCTGCAGCGCGCGGCCTCCACTGCGACAGCGGCTACCTTTCGGGCAAATCGGCGAACGATCCTGCGGTTCGCCTGAAAATTATCGAACGGTCGTTCTATTTTTTCCAACTGGAGTAATCCCTACACTGGGCGCATGAAAACCTATCTCGTCGGCGGCGCGCTGCGCGACCGGCTGCTGGGGCGGCCGGTGTCGGACCACGACTGGCTGGTGGTGGGCGCCACGCCCGAGGAAATGGCGGCGCGCGGCTACCTGCCCGTGGGGCGCGACTTTCCGGTGTTCCTGCATCCGCAGACCCGCGAGGAATACGCGCTGGCCCGCACCGAGCGCAAGAGCGCGCCCGGCTATCGCGGCTTCACCGTGCACGCCTCGCCCGACGTCACGCTCGAGCAGGACCTGGCGCGGCGCGACCTCACGGTCAACGCGATCGCGCTGCCTGCCGAATTCGTGGGCACCGACGGCCGCTTCGAGCCCGACGCCGGCAAGCTCGCCGACCCCTTCCATGGCCGGCGCGACCTCGAGCAAAAGCTGCTGCGGCACGTCACGGACGCCTTTCGCGAAGACCCGGTGCGCATCCTGCGGGTGGCGCGCTTTGCGGCCCGCTTCGACGATTTCTCGGTGGCGCCCGAGACCATGGCGCTGATGCGCGAGATGGTCCAAGCCGGCGAAGCCGATGCGCTGGTGCCCGAGCGCGTCTGGCAGGAGCTCTCGCGCGGGCTGATGGAAACCCGCCCGTCGCGCATGTTCGAGGTGCTGCGTGCCTGCGGCGCGCTGGCGGTGCTGCTGCCGGAGGTCGACCGGCTCTGGGGCGTGCCGCAGCCCGAGGCCCACCACCCCGAAGTCGACTGCGGCGTGCACCTGATGATGGTCATCGACACCAGCGCCAGGCTCGAGGCCTCGCTGCCGGTGCGCTTCGCCTGCCTGATGCATGACCTCGGCAAGGGCACGACCGAGCCTGGGCTTCTGCCGCGCCACATCGGCCACGAGAAGCGCAGCGCCGAACTGCTGCACGCGGTGTGCGACCGCTGGCGCGTGCCGGTCGAGATCCGCGAGCTCGCCGAGGTGGTGGCGCGCGAACACGGCAACATCCACCGCAGCGGCGAACTCGCGGCCGCGGCGCTGGTGCGCCTGCTGGAGCGCTGCGATGCGTTTCGCAAGCCGGCGCGCTTTGCCGACGTGCTGCTGGCCTGCGAATGCGATGCGCGCGGCCGGCTCGGCTTCGAGGACCGGCCCTATCCGCAGCGCGAGCGGCTGCTTGCCGTGCTCGCCACCGCCGCGGGCGTGCCCACCGAGGCCGTGGCGCGCGCGGCGCAGCAATCCGGCGCCGCCGGGCCGCAGATCGGCGAGGCGATCCACCGCGCACGCGTGGAGGCGGTGGCCGCCTTGCCGGGCTGAAGCTCCGCCGCCGCATACGTCCGACTTTGGCCGACACGGGAATGGCCGGGTCCGTGCTATGGTTTTCACCAATGCCAATGTCCTCCCAGTCGCCGCCTCCGTTGGGCCGAGATACCGCCCTCTTTCTCGACTTCGACGGCACGCTGGTCGCGCTCGCACCCACCCCCGAGGCGATCGAGATTCCTCCCGCCCTGGCGGGCCTGCTCGAAGACCTGCGCGACCAGCTCGGCGGCGCGCTGGCC
>NZ_JBFTPJ010000256.1:0-8476 GCF_056398445.1 Variovorax sp. 01T439_2 | reverse complement strand
CCTTTCGTTCGCACTCGGGCTACTTCGGCATCGTCAACTCCGAGGAGGCCTACCAGAACCTCGTGCGCTTCCTGTTCGGCGACGTGCGCGTCGATCTCTGGTTCGAGGTCGATGGCGTGACCCTGCCGCCGGACCTGCCCAAGGACGCCGACGTCGACGCGCTCTACCAGGTCGAACTGCTGGCCGCGCCGCGCGGCAAGCGCTGGTACCTGAGCCGGCGCGTGGCCGAGGAAGACTCGCCCGCCTGCCGCACGCACAAGGAACTGACCGACCCCGAAAAGCCCGAGCGCCGCTCGATCTATCTCTCGACCGTGTTCCTTGCCAACAAGGCGCGCGTGAAGCAGGACCGGCCGACGCTGGCCTATGCGATGACGCTCGGCGTGCGCGTGCCCGACTACCAGGTGAACAAGAAGTTCTGGCTCGACGGCCACTACGAAGGCAGCTCGCTGTTCCGCGACACGCTGGTGATCGAGATCGCGCCGCCGCAGCCCGACGACCCGGCGCAGAACTGGAACGTGAAGTACGGCTGGCAGACCGACACCGCAGGGCAGGCCTCGCTGCCGATGAGCCCCAAGCAGCTGGCCGACGGCAAGCTGCAGTTCATCGTGCCGCTTTCGAGCCTGGGCGCGGCGCCGGCGGCACCCGGCATCAGCGGCAAGGTGCGGCTGGAGGTGAGCGCCTGGAGTTGAGGAGAGCGTCGTCCGGCGGGCGCCGGCGCCATACTCGGGGCGGTCCAGGGTCCTGCCTTCTCCTCCTCCCCCATGAAAACTGCCGTTCTCGTCATCGACATGCAGCGTGGCCTCTATGACGACTTGCCGCGGCCACACGAGGCCGCCGAGGTCGCGCAGCGCATCAACGATCTCACCGCGCGTGCCCGTGCCGCGGGCGTGCCGGTGGCGTTCATCCAGCACGAGAACGCCGTCGACCTCGAATTCGATTCCGAGCGCTGGCAGCTTTCGAGCGCGCTGGAAGTCGATCCGGACGACACGAAGATCCGCAAGGCCACGCCCGATTCGTTCCTGCGCACGCCGCTGCAGGCATGGCTCGCGGGGCATGCGGTGCAGTGCGTGGTGGTCTGCGGTTACTCGTCGGAGTTCTGCGTGGACACCACCGCGCGCCGCGCCGCAGCGCTCGGCTACGAGGTCGTGCTTGCGGCTGACGCGCACACCTCGCACGACAAGCCGCACGCCACCGGCGACTTCATCCGCGCCCACCACAACGCCACGCTGTCGGACATCACGAGCTTCGGCGTGCCGATCCGCGCGGTGCCGAGCGCGAAGATCGTGTTCTGACCGTTCAGTCCGCTCCGCGCCGCCACACGCGCGCGAGCGCGGCCAGCTTGCCCTTGAAGCTCAGCCGGTCGTTCGACAGCGCGTCGATGAAGTCCGACAGCCGCTGCGACTTCACCATCGTGTAGATCGTGAGCCAGGTCGTGAGGACGAACACCACGCCGAACCAGAGCGCTTTGCGCCACAGCGGCGCGTCGGCCTCGGCCAGCAGGTTCATGCCGAGGAAGCCCGTGGTCACCGTGCCGATCAGGCCGAACAGCGTGACCACCGTGAGCCGCACCACGGTGCTGGCCTGCCGGCGCAGGCTGTCGGCGTCCAGGTAGGTGTTCATGTCGGCGATGCGCGCCTTGACCTCGTCGTAGAGCGGGTCGAGCCCGAGGTGCGCGGTGCACATGTGCGAGAGCGCCCGCACCTGCGCCTGCTCCGAGATCTCGTGGAACCAGTAGCGGTGCGTGAAGCGCAGGAAGCGCTCGAAGCTCGAGCGGATCGCGCGCTTGAACTGCTTCACGCTCGGCGTGCTGTGGATGTCGAGCCGCTTGAGCGCCTCGACCAGCTGGTCCGAGAACATCAGCAGCGCCGCCTTCTGGAAATGCGCGATCAGGAACAGCAGGAAGTGCTGGTGGCGGAACTGCGCGAGCACGCCGCGGTCGCGGCAGCAGAAGAACTCGGAGCGCGCATCGCCCACCACGATCAGCGCATGGCCGTTGCACAGGTAGCGCGTGTTGGGCGCCGCGCCGGCATCGACCCAGAAGCGGTCGTAGCAGTAGCGGTGCTCGAAGTCGGCCAGGTGCTGCTCCGCGTAGGGCAGGTGGGCATGCTGCGCCGCATCGGCCTCGGCCGCGCCGGTGACGAGGCCGAGCCGGATGAAGTCGTTGCGCGAGAGGCGCTTGGGATCGTCGAGCGAAAGGTAGGCCATCAGCGGCATGCGGTAGTACTCGATCTGCCGGTAGCGCAGCGCGCCGGGCTCGTCGGAATGGTCGCTCACCAGCGGCTGCATCAGGTAGGCCCAGTGGGCCGAGATGCGCGGCGCGCGGTGCTGGGCCACGTGCGAGAGAAAGGCTTCGCGCTGCTGCGCATCCGAGCGCGCGAGCACGCGGCCGTCGGCGGCCAGCCATTCGACGCTGGCCATGCAATGCAGCGCGCCGCCCTCGGCGTTCCAGCCCGCAGGGTAGGCGCGGCCGAAGCGGTAGAGCAGGTCCTGCGCCTGTGCAAGGCTCAGGTGGTTGGCGCCGACCTCGAGGTTGAGCAGCACCACGTCGATGTCGAAGAAGAAGTACAGGTCGCAATGCACCACGTCGAGCGTGATCGGCGCGTCGCCCTGCTGCGCCACCACGCGCACGGCCGCAATGTCGTGGCGGCGGAAGATGCGCATCGGCGAATCGCCGTCGCTGCCGGTGCCCGTGCCGTCCTTGTTCTTCGAGCGGCCCTCGCCGTAGAGAAAGCGCTGCACGTAGGGCAGGAAGCTCACGAACTCGTTGTAGTGCCGCTCGTGGAAGCGGCTGCTGTCGCCGGTGTATTCGTCGATCTCCTCGCGCCAGGGCGAGGCCTCGCCCATCTCGCGCAGCACATGCCAGGGGCCGTGGTGCGTGGGCTTGGCGTCGGGCGCCGGCACCAGCCGCAGCGGCCAGAGCAGGGCTTGCCTGAAATGCTGCACGGCAGGAGGTGCAAGCACCTCTGCGGACGCGGTGGCCTCGGATGTATTCAGCATCGCGCGAGTGTAGGCAGAAGGGCTGTCAAAACACTGACCTAGGGAAATCCCTGGCTTGGCCTGAAACCGGTTTCATATAAGCTGCAAGCATTGCTTTCGAGGCATGCGCACGGCCACGCCGTGCTCGCCCCACCCATGAACTACCAGTTTCAATTCGACGCCGTCTTCGCTGCCTGGCCGCTGCTGCTCAAGGGCACCTGGATCACGATCCAGCTCTCGCTCGTGGCCACGCTGCTGGGCCTGGTGGTCGCGATCTTCTGCGCCTGGAGCAAGACCTCGGGGCCCGGTTGGCTGCGCTTTCTCATCAACGCCTACATCGAGGTGATCCGCAACACGCCGTTCCTCGTGCAGCTGTTCTTCTTTTTCTTTGCGCTGCCGGCCATCGGGCTGCGCTGGTCGCCGCAGACGGCCGCGCTGGTGGCCATGGTGGTGAACCTGGGCGCCTACGCCACGGAAATCATCCGCGCGGGCATCGAGTCGATTCCCAAGGGGCAGATCGAGGCGGGCAGGGCGCTCAACCTCAAGCCCTGGGAGATCTTCCGCTTCGTGATCATCAAGCCCGCGCTCAAGGCCATCTACCCGGCGCTCACGAGCCAGTTCATTTTGCTGATGCTGAGTTCGGCCGTGGTGTCGGTCATCTCGGCCGACGACCTGACCTCGGTGGCCGCCAACCTGCAGTCGCAGACCTTCCGCAGCTTCGAGATCTACATCGTGGTGGCCGCCATCTACCTTGCGCTGGCGCTGGCCTTCTCGGCGATGTTCAAGCTGATCTACAAGCGCACGCTCAACTACCCGGACCGCCGGTAGCAGGCCCCAGAGCGGAGCAGGAAAAACCATGCGTACCTTCGGCTTTCCCGAATTCCTTTTCATCCTCGAAGCGGCCAAGTGGACGCTCGCGCTGTCGGCCATTGCCTTTGTGGGCGGCGCGATCTTGGGGCTTGCCATCGCGCTCATGCGCACGTCGGAGTCGGCGTGGGCGCGCGGCGTGTCGACCACCTTCATCCAGATCTTCCAGGGCACGCCGCTGCTGCTGCAGCTGTTCCTGGTGTTCTTCGGCGCGCCGGTGCTGGGGCTGGACATCAACCCCTGGGTGGCGGCCGGTGTTGCGCTCATCCTGAACAGCGCCGCCTTCCTCGGCGAGATCTGGCGCGGCTGCATCGAGGCCATTCCGCGCGGCCAGTGGGAGGCGGCGCAGGCGCTCAACCTCAAGTACGCGGCGCGCATGCGCGACGTGGTGCTGCCGCAGGCGCTCAAGATCGCGCTCGCGCCCACGGTGGGCTACGTGGTGCAGATCATCAAGGGCACGTCGCTCGCCGCGATCATCGGCTTCGTCGAGGTCACGCGCGCCGGGCAGATCGTCAACAACGCCACCTTCCAGCCGCTGGTCGTGTTCTCGGTGGTGGCCGCCATCTACTTCGCGATCTGCTGGCCGCTGTCGCTGCTCGCGGCGCGCATGGAGCGCAGGCGCGCGCGGGCGCTGGCCCGCTGATTCCTTTTCCCTTTCACATTGCTTCCTTCTTTATCCAGGAGACACTTTCCATGACCCGTACCACCACCCGCCGCGCAGCGCTGGCAGCACTTGCATCCCTGGGATTGGGCGCCGCGCTCACCGTGTTCGCACCCTTCGCCTCGGCACAGTCCGTGGCCGACATCAAGAAGAAGGGCGAGATCACCATCGGCATGCTGGTCGACTTTCCGCCCTACGGCACCACCAACGCGCAGAACCAGCCCGACGGCTACGACGCCGACGTCGCCAGGCTGCTGGCCAAGGACTGGGGCGTCAAGGCCAACATCGTGCCGGTGACCGGACCGAACCGCATTCCCTTCCTGCTGACCAACAAGGTCGACCTGCTGGTCGCCTCGCTCGCCATCACGCCCGAGCGCGCCAAGCAGGTGCAGTTCTCGCAGCCCTACGCGGCCGCGACCATCGTGCTGTACGGCGCGACCAAGGCGCCCATCAAGGCGGCCGGCGACCTGAAGGGCCTGCGCGTGGGCGTGGCCCGTGCCTCTACGCAAGACGTGGCCGTGACCAAGGCCGCGCCCGAAGGCACCGAGATCCGCCGCTTCGACGACGACGCCTCGGCCATGCAGGCGCTGATCTCGGGCCAGGTCGATGCGATCGGCTGCTCGGTGACCGTGGCCGCGCAGATCGCCAAGCGCGTGCCCGCCGGCAGCTACGAGAACAAGTTCACGCTGGTGCAGCAGTCGATGGGCATCGCGATGCGTCCGGGCCAGGAAGAGCTGACCAAGGCGGTGAACGAATTCGTCGCCAAGAACACCGCCAACGGCGAGCTCAACAAGCTCTACCAGAAGTGGCTGCAGGCCGACCTGCCCAAGATGCAGTGAGCTTCGAAGGCTGAAGAAGAAGGAATCCTGGCATGACGACGGAATCGATCATCCGCATGGAAGCGGTCAACAAGTGGTACGGTGAATTCCAGGTGTTGACCGGCATCGACCTGTCGGTGCGCCAGGGCGAGCGCATCGTGATCTGCGGGCCCTCGGGCTCGGGCAAGTCCACGCTCATCCGCTGCATCAACCGGCTCGAGACGGTGCAGAAGGGCCGCATCGTGGTCGATGGCATCGAGCTCACCGCAGGCGGCAAGAACGTGGACGCGGTGCGCGCCGAAGTGGGCATGGTGTTCCAGCAGTTCAACCTGTTCCCGCATCTCACCATCCTGGAGAACTGCACGCTCGCGCCGATGCGCTCGCGCGGCATGACGAAGGCGCAGGCCGAAGAGGTGGCCATGAACTACCTCACGCGCGTGCGCATTCCCGAGCAGGCAAGCAAGTACCCCAGCCAGCTCTCGGGCGGCCAGCAGCAGCGCGTGGCGATTGCGCGGGCGCTGTGCATGTCGCCCAAGATCATGCTGTTCGACGAGCCCACCTCGGCGCTCGACCCCGAGATGGTCAAGGAAGTGCTCGACACCATGATCGGCCTGGCCGAAGACGGCATGACCATGCTGTGCGTCACGCACGAGATGGGCTTTGCCCGCAGCGTGGCCGACCGCGTGATCTTCATGGCCGACGGAAAGATCGTCGAGCAGGCGCCGCCGCAGGAGTTCTTCGGCAACCCGAAGGACGAGCGCACGCGCCAGTTCCTCGGCCAGATCCTGAGTTCGCACCAGGCCCACTGATGTCCTTCCAGGTATTGATTTCTCTGTCGTCCTTCGGTGCGGCCGAGGTGGGCAGGCATGGCCGCATGACCTTCGACATGGGCAACTGGCACTGGCTCGGCGAGTGCCCGCTGCAGGCCGCACAGGCGCTGGGCCGCCGCGTGCGCTACGTGCACTGCAAGGGCGCGCAGCGGCTGCCGCACAAGTGGGTGGCGGTGCCGCTGGCCGACTCCGCCGCGCCTTGGCGCGCGGTGCTGCGCGCGCTGCCTGCCGATGTGCCGCACGCCATCGAATATCCTCTGGCCGGCGACGACCTGCCGGCCGTCGTGCGCGCGCAGGTCGACTTCATCCGCGCCGCGCGAGGCTAGGGAGACACACATGACAGAACCCACCGCTTTCGACGTTGCCCTGTTCGGCGAAGCCATGCTGCTGCTCGTGGCCGACCGGCCCGGCCCGATGGAGGGCGCGCAGGCGTTCCACAAGCGCACCGCCGGCGCCGAGACCAACGTGGCCATCGGCCTCTCGCGCCTGGGGCTCAAGGTGGGCTGGGCCAGCCGCCTGGGCACCGACTCGATGGGGCGCTACCTCATCGCGGCGATGAAGGCCGAGGGCATCGACTGCTCGCACGTCATCTGCGATCCGGCGCAGCGCACCGGCTTCCAGTTCAAGGGCCGCGTCACCGACGGCAGCGATCCACCGGTCGAATACCACCGCAAGGGCTCGGCCGCGAGCCAGATGGGCCCGGCCGATATCGATGAGGCCTGGCTGCGCTCGGCGCGCCACCTGCATGCCACGGGCGTGTTCGCGGCCATCTCCGACACCAGCCTGCAGGCCGCGCTCAAGTCCATGGACGTGATGCGCGCGGCCGGCCGCACGATCTCGTTCGACACCAACCTGCGGCCCACGCTGTGGCCGTCGACCGAGACCATGCGCCACTGGATCAACGAGCTGGCCTCGCGCGCCGACTGGGTGCTGCCGGGCATCGAGGAAGGCCTGCTGCTGACCGGCCATGACAAGCCTGAAGACGTGGCGAAGTTCTACCGCGAGCGCGGCGCGAAGCTCGTGGTGGTCAAGCTCGGCGCCGAGGGCGCCTACTACGACAGCGACGTGGCTGGCATCGGCCGCGTCGATGGCTTCCCGGTGAAGGAAGTGATCGACACCGTGGGCGCGGGCGACGGCTTCGCAGCCGGCGTGGTGAGCGCATTGCTCGAAGGCAGGAGCGTGCCCGAGGCCGTGCGCCGGGGCGCCTGGATCGGCGCGCGCGCGGTGCAGGTGCTGGGCGACACCGAAGGCCTGCCGACACGCGCGCAACTCGAAGAAGCAGGACTCTGACCATGACGACGACAAAAAAGAACGTGCTGGTCTTCCGGCCCCTGCCTGAAGACCAGCTGGCGCGCCTGCAGGCCGCACACCATGTGACCGTGGCCGATCCGCGCAAGGAGCCCGAGGCCTTTGCCGCCGCGCTGCCCGGCGCACATGGACTGATCGGCGCGAGCCACACGGTCGATGCGGCGCTGCTCGACGCGGCGCCGCAGCTCCAGGTGATTTCGAGCATATCGGTCGGCGTCGACAACTACCCGTTGGCGGAACTGCACAAGCGCGGCATCGTGCTGTGCCACACGCCCGACGTGCTGACCGAGACCGTGGCCGACACGGTGTTCGCGATCCTGATGGCCACGCAGCGCCGCGTCGTCGAGCTCTCGACCATGGTGCGCGAAGGCCGCTGGACCAAGAACATCGGCGACGAACTCTTCGGCACCGACGTGCACGGCAAGACGCTCGGCATTCTCGGCTTCGGCCGCATCGGCCAGGCCGTGGCCCGGCGCGCGGCGCTGGGGTTCGGCATGCCGGTGCTCTACCACGCGCGCCGCCCGGTCGACCTGGCCGCGCAGGCGCCCGAGCTGCAGGGCCGCGCCACGCATACGCCGCTCGACGATCTGCTCGCGCGCTCGGACATCGTGCTGGCAATGCTGCCGCTGACCGACGCGACGCGCGGCATGATCGATGCCGCCTTCTTCGCGCGCATGAAGCCCGGCGCGGCCTTCATCAACGGCGGCCGCGGCGCCACGGTGAATGAAGAAGCGCTGCTGCACGCGCTCGACCACGGCACGCTGCGCGCGGCCGGGCTCGACGTGTTCGCGAAGGAGCCGCTGCCCGCCGATTCGCCATTGCGCACCCATCCGCGCGTGACGCCGCTGCCGCACATCGGATCGGCCACGCACGAAACGCGGCACGCCATGGCGGAGCTTGCGACGACCAACCTGCTGCAGGTGCTGGCGGGCGAGAAGCCGACGGCGCCGTACGACACGGCGGCGGCGTGATCTCCCCGAGGATTTTCTCCCTCCCCTTCCGGGGGAGGGCCGGGG
>NZ_JBFTPJ010000255.1:0-12061 GCF_056398445.1 Variovorax sp. 01T439_2 | reverse complement strand
CCGCGGGGGTCGGGCTCTTCGTCGGCGCGCTGAGCTTCCGCTATGGCCTCAAGGGCTCCTACTTCGCGCTCGTCACGCTGGCCTTCGCGGAGGTGTTCCGCATCCTCGCGCTGTCGGTGAATTTCACGGGCGGCGGCGTGGGCCTGATGGTGCCGCTGCGCGAGTCGGCGGCCAACCTGCAGTTCGCCTCGCGCGCCGGCTACCTGTGGCTGGTGCTGGCCATGGTGGTGCTGGCGCTGCTCGTCACCTGCTGGCTGCGCAACGGCCGCTTCGGCGCCTACCTGCAGGCCGTGCGCGACRACGAGGATGCGGCGCGCGCCGTGGGCGTGAACCCGTTTCGCGTCAAGCTCGCGGCCATCGGCCTCTCGGCCGCCTTCATGGGTGCGGCCGGCGCGTTCTATGTGCAGGTGTTCCAGTACATCGACGCCGGCATCGCCTACGGCCCGGCCGTCTCGGTCGAAGCGCTGGTGGCGGCCATCGTGGGCGGCATGGGCACGCTGTGGGGCCCGGTGCTGGGCGCGGTCGTGCTGCACCTGCTGTCGGATTTCACGCGCAACCTGTTCGGCGAGCTGCCGGGCATCAACATGGTGATCTACGGCACGGTGCTGGTCGTGATCGTGATCTTCCTGCCGCGCGGCGTCGCGGGGCTGGGGCTGTCGGTGCGGCAGCTGTGGAATGCGAAGCAGGGAGGCCGCCATGACTGAGGCGCTGCTGGCCGTGGGCGGGCTCTCGCGTTCCTTCGGCGGACTGAAGGCCGTGCAGGACGTGAGCCTGTCGGTGAAGGAGGGCAGCCTGAGCGCGCTGATCGGCCCCAACGGCGCCGGCAAGACCACGCTCTTCGCGCTGATGTCGGGCTTCCTCAAGCCCGACAGCGGCAGCGTGCGCTTCGCGGGCCAGGACATCACCGGCCGCGAGCCGCACCGCAATGCGCTGCTCGGCATGACGCGCACCTTCCAGATCGTCAAGCCCTTTGCGGCGCAGACGGTGCGCGAGAACATCGCGGTCGGTGCGCACCTGCACCTGTGCGGCCGCCGCGAGGCGCTGGCGCATGCCGAGGCCATCGCGCTGCGCGTGGGCCTTGCACCGCAGCTCGACAAGGCCGCTTCGGACCTCACGGTGGCCGGTCGCAAGCGGCTCGAACTGGCGCGCGCGCTGGCCACGCGCCCGCGCCTGCTGCTGCTCGACGAAGTGCTTGCAGGCCTCAACCCGCAGGAGATCGCCGAGATGATGCCGGTGGTGCGCGGCATTGCCGACAGCGGCGTCACGGTGCTGATGATCGAGCACGTGATGCAGGCGGTGATGCACCTGGCCGAGCATGTGTGGGTGCTGGCACAGGGCCAGCTGATTGCCGAAGGCAGCCCGGCGCAAGTGACCTCCGACGACAAGGTCGTCGAGGCCTACCTGGGCCATGGCACCGCGGCGCGGCTGCGCAAGGCGGCATCGGGAGCTGCCGAATGACTGCATTGCTGGACATCCAGGGCCTGCACGGCGGCTACGGCCGCGTCGAGGTGCTGCGCGGCGTCGACCTGCAGGTGAACGCCGGTGAAATGGTCGCGCTGCTCGGCAGCAACGGCGCGGGCAAGTCCACCCTCAACAAGATGGTCTGCGGCCTGTGCCCCGCCTGGAGCGGCACGGTGCGCTTCGATGGCAAGGACCTGAGCGGTGCGCATTACCGCGACGTGGTGAAGGCGGGCCTGATCCAGGTGCCCGAGGGCCGCAAGGTGTTTCCCAACCTCAGCGTGCTGGAGAACCTGGAACTCGGCTCCTTCACGCGGGCGCGCGAGCGCCGCGCGGCCAATGTCGAGAAGATGTTCCACATCTTCCCGCGGCTGCGCGAGCGCATGGCGCAGCACGCCGGCACCATGAGCGGCGGCGAGCAGCAGATGCTGGCCATCGCGCGCGGGCTCATGGCCGAGCCCGTGCTGCTGATCCTCGACGAGCCCTCGCTCGGCCTCTCGCCGCGGCTGGTGGAGGAGATGTTCACGCTGATCCGCGAACTGCGCGACGGCGGCCTCGCGGTACTGCTGGTGGAGCAGAACGTGGGCCAGTCGCTCGAGATCGCGGACCGCGCCTACGTGCTGGAGAACGGCAGCGTTCGCTTCTCGGGCCTGCCCGGCGAGCTGCTCGGCAGCGACGAACTGCGGCGCGCCTACCTGGGGCTCTGAAGCCCGCACATCACATTGAGATACCCCCGATTTCCTCGGAGACAAGACACATGAAGAGACGCGACACCCTTCTTCTTCCACTGGCTGCCGCATTTGCCGGCAGCGCGTTCGCGCAGATCGGCAATGCGCCGGTGCGCATCCTCGTCGGTGCGCCCGCGGGCGGCTCGACCGACACGCTGGCCCGTTCGCTGGCCGTCAGCATGGGCCCGGCGCTCGGCCGCACGGTGATCGTCGAGAACCGGCCCGGCGCGGGCGGCAACATCGCGGCCGAAGCCGTGGCCAAGGCCGCGCCCGACGGCAACACGCTGCTGATGAGCTTCACCAGCCATGCGATCAATGCCACGCTCTATCCGGCGCTGCCCTTCGACCCGGTGAAGGACTTCACCGCGCTCACCTGCGTGGCGACCTCGCCCTCGATCCTCGTCGCGCATCCGTCGGTGCCCGCGAAGGACGTGCGCGAACTCATTGCGCTGGCCAAGGCGAAGCCGGGCCAGCTCAACTTCGCGATCGGCGCGGTGGGCTCGTCGCTGCACATGGCGGGCGAGGCCTTCAAGATGCAGTCGGGCGTCGACATCGTGAACATCCCCTACAAGGGCACCTCGCCCGCCGTGCAGGACGTGCTCGCCGGCCAGGTGCAGCTGATGTTCGCGGCCGTGGGCAACGTCAAGGCGCACATCCAGGCCGGCAAGCTCAGGGCGCTGGGCGTGACCACGGCCAGGCGGTTGCCGGCCTTTCCCGACGTGCCCGCCATTGCCGAGGCGCTGCCGGGCTACGAGTCGAGCGCATGGTTCGGCCTCTTCGGCCCGGCCCGCATGCCGGCGGAGCGCGTGAAGCAGGTCGGCGACGCGGCGCGCCATGCACTGCAGCAGGCCGACATGCGCCAGCGGYTCGAAACCGAGGGCGCGATACCGGTGGGCAATTCGTCCGAACAGTTCTCCGCCTTCGTGCAGAGTGAGATCACGCGCTGGGCCAAGGTCGTCAAGTTCTCGGGAGCCAAGCCGGAATGACCTCCAACGCTCCAGACCGCGCGCCGGCGCAGACGCTGGCGCAGAAGCTCATCGCGCGCGCCAGCGGCCGCGCGCAGGTGGCGGTGGGCGAGATCGTGACCTGCGGCGTCGACATGGCCATGTTCCACGACTCCTCCGGTCCGCGCCGGCTGCAGCCGATGCTCGAGGAGCTCGGCGCGCAGATCTGGGACCGCTCGCGCGTGGTGCTCGTGATGGACCACTACGTGCCCGAGCGCGACGACGATTCGCGCCGCATCGTGCGCATTGCGCGCGACTGGGCGCGCGACCAGCAGCTGCCGCACGTGTACGACAGCCAGGGCATCTGCCACGTGGTGGTGCCGCAGCATGGCCACATCCGCCCCGGCATGTTGTGCGTGGGCGGCGATTCTCATTCGCCCACGGGCGGCGCATTCGGCGCCTACATGTTCGGCATCGGCAGCACCGAGATGCTGGGCGTGATGGTCACCGGCGAGATCTGGCTGCGCGTGCCGGAGACCATCCGCATGTGGTGGGACGGCGCGCTGCCCGCCGGCGTGACCGCCAAGGACATGATGCTGCACATGATCGGCCGCTTCGGCATGAACGGCGGGCGCTACCAGGCGGTGGAGTTCGCGGGCCCGGCCGTGGCCGCGCTGTCGATGCAGGAGCGCATGACGCTCTCCAACATGAGCGCCGAGCTGGGCGCGCAGGCCGGCCTGATCGCGCCCGACGCCACCACCGCCGCATTCCTCGCACAAGCCGGTGCCCCGCCGGTCGACATGGCGCCGTGGTTCACCGACGAAGGCGCCGCGCTCACRCACCACCGCTTCGACGCCGCCGCGCTCGAGCCCTACGTCGCCGCGCCGCACAGCCCGGCCAACGCGCACGGCGTGAGCCGCTACCTGGGCACGCATGTCGACGTGGCCTACATCGGCGCCTGCACCGGCGCCAAGCTCGACGACCTGCGCGCCGCGGCCCAGGTGCTGCGCGGCCACAAGGTGGCGGCGGGCATCCGCCTGATCGTGGCGCCGGCCAGCCTGCACGACCAGGAGCGGGCGCGCGAAGAGGGCGTGCTGCAGGTGCTGATGGACGCCGGCGCCGAGCTCTTCCCGACCGCCTGCGGCGCCTGCTCGGGCTACGGCGATCCGATGGGCGACGGCATCRCGGTGATCTCGACCACGGCACGCAACTTCAAGGGCCGCATGGGCTCGCCGACCGCGCAGGTGTACCTGGGCTCGCCCTACACGGTGGCGGCGGCCGCACTGCGCGGCTGCGTGACCGACCCGCGCGAGGTGCTCGCATGACTGCGGAAACCCTGCACCGGGTGTGTCGCCTGGGCGCCGACATCGACACCGATGCGCTCGCGCCCGGCCATGCGATGAAGCACGGCATCGACGTCATCGCAAAGCATTGCCTCGAAGCCGTCCGCCCTGATTTCGCGCGCGGCGTGCGCCCCGGCGACGTGATCGTGGCCGGCCCGAACTTCGGCATCGGCTCGTCGCGTGAACAGGCCGCGGCCGTGCTCGTGCAGCTGGGCGTGGCCGCGGTGATCGCGCCTTCGTACAGCGGCCTGTATTTCCGCAATGCCTTCAACGTGGGCCTGCTGCTCCTGACCTGCGCCGAAGCCGAGTCGCTGCAGGATGGCGAACGCATCGTGCTCGACACCCGCACGCCCGCCGTGCGCACCGCCGATGCGCGCATGCTCGCCTGCGAGCCCGTGCCGGGTTTCCTGATGGACATGGTCGATGCCGGCGGCCTGCTGCAGCTGCTGCGCCGGCGCATGGCCACCAAGAAAGAAGCCGATGCGGGGCGCTGACCACGATCCGCAACGCGCCGTGCTGCAGGCCACGGTGGCGCTGCACGCGGCGCAGCCGGCCACCGCCGAGGCCGCATCGCAGGCGCGGCGCCTGCTGGCCGATACCGTCGGCTGCGCGCTCGCGGGCCGGCATGCGAGCGAGGTGCAGCGCCTCGAAGCCGCGCTCGCAGCCTGCGAACCCGGCGACTTTTCTTTTCCCGGCGGTCCGCCGATGGCGGTGCAGGCCGCCGCGCAGGTGCTGGCCATGGCCGCGACCTGGGACGAGGCCTGCGAAGGCCATGCACTCGCGCACGGCCGGCCCGGCGTGCCGCTGGTGGCGGCGCTGCTGCCGCTCGCGCTGCGGCGCGGTGCCAGCCTTGGCGAGTTCATCGATGCCTTCGTGCTCGGCTACGAGGTCGGCGCGCGCTGCGGCGCCTGGCTGCGCATCCGGCCCGGCATGCATGTCGATGCGAACTGGCCCGCGCTGGGCGTGGCGGCCGGCGTGGCGCGGCTGCTCGCGCTGCCGCCGGCGGGCATCGTGCAGGCCATCGACATCGCGGCTTGCCAGCTCGCGACCCACTGCCGCGCGCCAGATCCGCGAGCAGCTGGCCCAGTACACCACCGGCATCCAGGGCATCGTGCTCAAGATATACGAAGAGGCCATCGTCTACTGCGGCAACCGCGCGCCTCGCACGCCGATCCAGGCGCAGTTCAGCCTGTCTTTCGGCGTCGCGGCGATGCTGCGCTTCGGCGATGTCGACCCCTCGGCCTATGCCGCACCGCGCTTCGACGATGCCGAGCTGCGCCGGCTCGAAGCCCTGGTCGTGCTCGAAACCGATGCCGGCCTCACGGCGCGCAAGCAGCGCGGCGCCACGCTCCAGGTGGTGCACGCGGGCGGYATGCTCGCGCAGACCGTGGGCACCATCACGGGCGATGCCGCCCATCCGCTCGACCGCGCGGCGCTCGCCGCCAAGTTCGCGCACTACGCCGCGCACAGCGTGCCGGGCCCGCAGGCCGCGCGCTTCTGCGACGGCGTGCTGGACGCGCCCGCCGGCACCCGTCTTCGTGCGCTGTGGCAGCAGCTTGCCGCCTGAATCCTTCATTCCTCACAGGCCCACCACCATGAAACTCCTGCGCCATCTTGCGAGCACATTGCTCCTTGCCTGCCTGCCGCTCGCCGCCGCCGCACAGGCGAACGGCTTTCCGGACAAGCCGATCCGCATCGTCGTGCCGTTCCCCCCGGGCGGTGCCACCGATGCGGCGGCGCGCCTGGTCGCCGTGAAGATGGGCGAGCACTGGGGCCAGCCGGTGGTGGTCGACAACCGTGCGGGCGCGGGCGGCAACGTCGGCTCCGATCTCGTCGCCAAGGCGCCGGCCGACGGCTACACGCTGGTGATGGGCGTGACCGGCTCGCATGCGATCAACACCTCGCTCTACAGCAGGATGCCCTACGACCCGGTGGCCGACTTCGTCGCCATCAGCCAGGTGGCGGTGGTGCCCAACGTGCTGGTGGTGCATCCCTCGGTGCCCGCGAAGAACCTGGCCGAGCTCGTGGCCCTCGCGAAGAAGGAGCCCGGCAAGCTCAACTACGCCTCGCTCGGCAACGGCACGGCCGCGCACCTGGGCATGGAAATGCTCAAGTCCGAGGCCGGCGTCGACATCACGCACGTGCCCTACAAGGGCAGCGCGCCGGCGGTGTCAGACCTGCTCGCGGGGCAGGTGCAGATGATGGTCGACGGCCTGCCCTCGGCGCTGCCGCACGTCAAGGCCGGCAAGCTGCGCGCCATTGCGCTCACCAGCCTGCACCGCGCGCCCTCGCTGCCCGGCTTGCCGACCATCGCAGAGACCTACCCGGGCTTCTACGCCGATGCATGGTCGGGGCTGTTCGCGCCCAGGGGCACGCCGCAGCCCGTGGTGGACAAGCTCTCGGCCGAGGTGCAGCGCATCCTGAAGCTGCCCGACGTGCGCGAGAAGCTGATGGCTCTGGGCGCCGAGCCCGTCGGCTCCACCCAGGCCGAATTCACTGCTCACGTCAAACGCGAGATCGACAAATGGGCCAAGGTCGTCAGGACCAGTGGCGCGAAAGTGGACTGAACATGAACGACACCCTCGACCCCGTCACGCTCGCCGTGCTGCGCGGCCGCCTCGAACAGGTGGCCGACGAGATGGACGCGACGCTCTACCGCAGTGCGTTCAATCCCATCATTGCCGAGGCGCACGACGCCTGCCACGGCCTCTACGACGCCACCACCGGCGACACGCTGGTGCAGGGCAAGTCGGGCCTGCCGGTGTTCGTGGGCGCCATGGCCTTCGCGGTGCGCGCCACCGCCAAGGCGGCCGCGCCGCGCGGCGGCATGAAGGACGGCGACATCTGGATCAGCAACGACGCCTACGACGGCGGCACGCACGCCAACGACTTCAAGCTGGTCAAGCCCTTCTTCCGCAACGGCAAGCTGTATTGCTACATGGCCTCGGCCGCGCACTGGCACGACGTGGGCGGCGCGGTGCCCGGCAACTACAACCCCGCCGCCACCGAGTGCTGGCAGGAGGCGGTGCAGATTCCGCCGGTGCGCATCGTGCAGGGCGGCGTGCTCGATGCCGACGTGCTCGCCATCCTGCAGGCGAACACGCGCCTGCCCGACAGCCTCTGGGGCGACCTCAACGGCCAGCTCGCCGCGCTGGAGCTCGGCGCCAAGCGCCTGCACGGCCTGCTCGACGAATACGGCGACGGCCTGGTGCTGAATGCGCTCGGCGAGCTGCGCAGCCGCGCGCTGCGCCTCATGCGCGCGCACATCGCCTCGCTGCCCGACGGCCGCTACAGCTTCGAGGACGTGCTCGACAACGACGGCATCGTCAACCAGCCGCTCACCATCGCGCTCGACATGACGGTGGCCGGTGACCGGCTCTCGCTCGACTTCTCGCGCACCTCGCCGCAATGCGCGGGCCCGGTGAACATCTCGCGCGCCACGGCGGTCGCGGCCTGCTACGTCGCGCTCAAGCACCTGTTCCCCGACGTGCCCGCGAACGCCGGCGTGCTCGACGCGGTCGACTTCGTGATTCCCGACAAGCTGGTGATCAGCGCCGAGCGCCCGCGCCCGGTGGGCGGCTACACCGAGACCATCCTGCGCATGATCGACGTGATCTTCAGCGCCGCCGCTCAGGCCGACCCCACGCGCGCCGTGGCGCAGGCCTACGGCACCATCAACGCGCTGTCGATCGCCGGCCACCGCAGCGACAAGGGCCGCGAAGGCCAGCGCTGGGTGATGTTCAGCTTCTTCGGCGGCGGGCACGGCGGCCATTCGGGCGGCGATGGCCTTTCGCATGGCAACGCGCCGATCTCGACCGCGACGATCCCGCCGCTCGAGATCCTCGAGGCCGCGTACCCCGTGCGCTTCACCGAATGGTCGCTGCGCGCCGACTCGGGCGGCGACGGCCGGCACCGCGGCGGCCTCGGCGCCGTCTACGAGATCGAACTGCTCGAGAAGGACGCCGAGGTGTTCGTCTTCGGCGAGCGCGGCACCTCGCCGCCCAAGGGCATTGCGGGCGGCGGCCCGGGCGCCCTCAACGTGTTCCGCTACGAGAACGCGGGCGAGTGGCACACGCCACCCATGGTGTCGAAGATGCGCGGCATCCAGCTCGCGCGCGGCGAGCGCGTGCGGCTCGAAACGCCCGGCGGCGGCGGCTGGGGCCGTGCCGGCGAGCGCCCCGCTTCGCAGCGCGAAGCCGATGCGGCCATGGGCTACGTCACGGCTGCTACCGGCAGCAAGCAGAAGGCATCCGAATGAGCTCCACAAGCAAATCCCTTGTCGTCGGTGTCGATGTCGGCGGCACCTTCACCGACCTGTTCGTGCTCGACGAGGCTAACGGCAGCGCGCGCATCGTCAAGGTGCCCTCCACGCGCGGCGAGGAAGCGCGCGGCTTCATGAACGGCGTGGCGCGCGTGGCCGATTCGGCCGCGGTCATCGCCACCATCGTGCACGGCACCACCGTCGGCACCAACGCGCTGCTCGAACGCAAGGTGGCGCGCACCGGCATCATCACCACGCGCGGCTTTCGCGACGTGCTCGAGATGCGCCGCCGCGACCGGCCCCAGACCTGGGGCCTGCGCGGCAGCTTCGTGCCCGTGGTGCCGCGCGACCTGCGCCGCGAAGTCGACGAGCGCGTGCTGGCCGACGGCACGCTGCACACGCCGGTCGACCTGGACCAGGTGCGCGCCGAGGCGCGCTCGCTGCTCGAGGCGGGCTGCGAAGCGGTGTGCGTGTTCTTCATCAACACCTACGCCAACCCCGAGAACGAACGGCTCGCCGTGGCGGCCGTGCGCGAACTCTGGCCCAACCCGCACGTCACCTCGGCCAGCGAGGTGCTGCCCGAGATCCGCGAGTTCGAGCGCTGCTCGACCGCCACGCTCAATGCGGCGCTGCAGCCGGTGGTCGGCAGCTATCTCGGCCGCCTCGAAGCCGACCTGCGCGCACAGGGCTTCGCGGGCGAGCTGCTCGTGGTGCAGAGCAACGGCGGCGTGATGTCGCGCCAGACCGCGAGCGACCTGCCGGTGCGCACCGCGCTCTCGGGCCCGGCGGCCGGCGTGATCGCCTGCGCGGCCATTGCGCGCGCGGCGGGTTTTCCGAACGCGATCACCGGCGACATGGGCGGCACCTCGTTCGACGTGTCGCTGGTGGCCAACGGCGAGGCCGCGCTGGCCGCGCAGACCGCCATCGAGTTCGGCATGGTGATCCGCTCGCCGATGATCCAGATCGAGACCATCGGCGCCGGTGGCGGCTCCATCGCTTCCGTGGATGCGAGCGGCATGCTGCAGGTCGGTCCCGAGTCGGCCGGCAGTGTGCCGGGGCCGGCGTGCTACGGACGCGGCAACATGCGCCCGACCGTGACCGATGCGAACGTGCTGCTGGGCCGCATCGCCGCCGACCGGCCGCTGGGTGGCGGGCTGCTCGCGGCGCTGGACGCAGAGAAGTCGCGCCAGGCCATCGAAGAGCACGTTGCGCGCCCGCTCGGTCTCGACGTGCATGCGGCTGCGGAAGCCATTCTCACGGTGGCCAATGCACGCATGGCGGGCGCCATTCGCCTCGTGTCGATCGAGCGCGGGCACGATCCGCGCCGCTTTGCCTACATGCCCTTCGGCGGCGGCGGTGCGCTGCATGTGTGCGCGATGATGCGCGAAGTGGGCGTGGCCACCGGCATCGTGCCGCGCTATCCCGGCGTGACCTCCGCCCTTGGCTGCGTGATCGCCGACATGCGGCACGACGCGGTGCAGACCCTCAACAGGCCGCTCGCCGAACTCGACGTGGCCGACCTGCAGCGCCGTATCGACGAGCTCTCCGCGGCCTGCCAGCGGCGCCTCGACTCCTCGGGCGTGCGCTTCGACGAAGTGCGCGAGGTGGTCGCGCTCGACATGCTCTATGCGGGCCAGACGCACACGCTGCCCGTGGTGCTGGCCGATGCGGGCCGCACGCCGATCACGGGGCCATCCATTCGCGCCGCGTTCGAGGCCGCCTACACGGCCGCCTTCGGCCGCGTGCTCGACGGCATCCCCATCCGCGTGATGAACCTGCGCTATGCGCGCATCGGCGTGCGGCCCAAGTTCGACCTGAAGGTGCTGGCACCCGAAGGGCGGGGCAGCACCGCGCCGCTGGGCACGCAGCGCGTGTTCCACCACGGCCGGTGGCACGAGGCCATGCGCTACGCACGGCTCGAACTAGCGGTGGCCGCGCGCATCGAAGGGCCTGCGATCCTCGAGCAGGCCGACACCACCGTGTGGCTCGAACCCGGCTTCCACGYCGAGGTCGACGCGCACGGCAACCTGCTGGTGAGGCTGTCATGAGCGCGGAAACGAAACCTGTTGCGGCGAAGACGGCGCTGCTCATCGTCGACCTGCAGAACGACTTTCTCGACGCCAAGGGCGCCTATGCGCGCGGCGGCGACACCAACCCGCCCGCGCTGCTGCTGCCGGCGCGCGTGGCCGCGGTGGCGCGCGCGCTCAAGGCCGCGGGCGGCCTCGTGGTGGCCAGCCAGTTCACGCTGTGGCCCGACGCGGCCGGCGAGCCGATGGTGTCGCCGCACTTGAAGGCGCTGCGCCCCTACCTGAAGAAGGGCGACTTCGCGCCCGGCAGCTGGGGCCAGGCGAAYGTCGACGCGCTGGCCGGGCTGGTCGACGTGACGGTCAGCAAGGTCGCGTACTCGGCCTTCTTCAACACCCAGCTCGACTGGGTGCTGCGCCGCGCGGGCATCGACACCGTGGCCGTGTGCGGCATTGTGACCAACGGCGGCGTGGCCAGCACCGTGCGCGATGCCCACATGCGCGACTACCGAACGCTGGTGCTGGCCGACGGCTGCGCGGCCTTCGGCGAGGAGCGCCACCAGACCTCGCTGGCCGACATGCGCAACGTGGCCGAGGTGACCGACTGCGCGGCCTTCACCGCTTCGCTCGCATGACGGCAGGCCCTTCGCGCCACATCCGCCGCGCGGCGCAGGTCGAGGCCGATGTGCACGTGCCGGTGGCCATCGTCGGCGGCGGCGCCTGCGGGCTCACGGCCGCGCTGATGCTGTCCGATGCGGGCGTGGACTGCGTGGTGCTCGAGCGCGACGCGCTGCCGAGCGGCTCGACCGCGCTGTCCTCGGGCTTCATCCCCGCGCCCGGCACGCGCACGCAGCGGGCGCATGGCGTCCTGGGCGACAGTGCCGAGCGCTTTGCCGCCGACATCCAGGCCAAGGCGCACTGCCAAGCGGCGCCTGCGCTGGTCGATGCCTATGCGGCTTCCATCGGCCCGGCGCTCGATGCGCTGCAGGAGCGGCATGGGCTGCGGTGGATGCTGCTCGACGGCTTTCTCTATCCGGGCCACAGCGTGCATCGGATGCACGCGTTGCCGCAGAAGACCGGCGCGTCGCTGATGGCGGCACTGCAGGCAGCCGCCGATGCGGCGGGCATTCCGGTGCTGACCCAGGCGCTGGTCGACACGCTGGTTCTCGACGCCGAAGACCGCATGATCGGCGTCGATTACCTGCGGCCCGATGGCAGCCGCGAAACGCTGGGCTGCGACGCGCTGCTGCTCGCCTGCAACGGCTTCGGCGGCAATCCGGAGATGGTGCGCACGCTGCTGCCC
>NZ_JBFTPJ010000254.1:0-6541 GCF_056398445.1 Variovorax sp. 01T439_2 | reverse complement strand
GACCACGCCTGCCGCGGCTGCTCCATGGTGGCCGACCAGGTCGCCCATGTCGCCCACCTGAACGCCCGCGACACCACCCTGGTCTTCGTCTCGCGCGCGCCGCAGGCGGACATCGCGCGGCTGAAGGCGCRCATGGGCTGGGAGATTCCGTGGTTCACGCTCACTGACAGCTTCGACGCCGACTTCGGCGTGCACGAATGGCACGGCACCAACGTGTTCTACCGCGACGCAGGCGGCCGCGTGTTCCGCACCTACTTCCTCAACAACCGCGGCGACGAGCAGATGGGCAACACCTGGAACTACCTCGACATCACGCCGCTCGGCCGGCAGGAAGTGTGGGAAGACTCGCCCGAGGGCTACCCGCAGACGCCCACCTACAAGTGGTGGAACTGGCACGACAACTACGCCGAGGAGGCCGTGCCCGACAAGAAGTGGGTCGAGATCTCCACCGCCGGCGAGGCGGCGTTCCGCGAGCAGAGCCAGAACGCGAAGCGCTGAGCGCCGCGGCGGGTGGCCGCGCCGCGCGGCCCGCGCTCAAGCCGAAAGCCGCAGCACCGGCAGGTGCCAGCCGCCGTAGATCCCGCCGAGCCGGAGCGCCACCACCAGCAGCAGCCCCGCGTGAAAGGCCCAGTGGCGCGGCATTCCGGCGGCCTGCAGCAGCAGGTAGGCCGCAATGCCCGCGATGGCAGCGGAACCATAGATGCCGCTGCTCAGCAGCAGCGGAATGCGGTCGGTGAGCACATCGCGCAACAGGCCGCCGGCGGCGCCGGTCATGGTGCCGATCAGGATCACGACGAGCGCCGGCAGGCGCCGCTCCTCGGCCACCTGCGCCCCGGTCATCGCAAAGAGCGCGAGGCCCAGCGCATCGGCCAAGGCCAGCGCGTGCTCGGGCAGCGGGAAGAAATGAACCCATGCGATGGCGGCCGCTGTCGCCGCCAGGATCGCGTACACATAGCGCACTTCGCGGATCCAGAACACCGGATGGCGGTCCAGCAGCAGGTCGCGTAATGTGCCGCCGCCCACGGCCGTGACGGAGGCGATCACCACCACGCCCAGCCAGTCGAGGTCCGCACGGCCCGCCGCCAGCACGCCGCTGATTGCGAAGACCGCGATGCCTGCGAGATCGAGCACATACAGCAGCATGGCGATCCCGTCAGCGCTGTTGCCGGGCGGCACGTTCGACGAGGCGCGCCATCGCCGCCGCGTTCTCGGTGCCTTCGGCGGCCAGCCCGCTCACGGTGCCCCACCGGTCCTGCAGGTCCTCGTCCTGGCTCGCCTTGAGCTTGCCGACCAAGCGCTCGATCGGAATCTCGATGCCCACCACGGCACGCAGCATCCTGTCGATGAAATCCGCCGGCGCGTCCGTCATCTGCCAGGGCAATTGCTTCGAGGACTCATGGGCGGCCGTGAGGCGCGTCAGCATGCCGCGCAGCCAGTGTTCGTCGTCGATGGCCCGCGCCGCGCCGTGCGCATGGGCGACCGCGTAGTTCCAGGTCGGCACGACCTTTCCGTGCGCCTGTTTGCCCGGATACCAGCCGGGCGTGATGTAGGACTGCGGGCCCTGGAACATGACCGCCGAATGCGCTGCGGCAGGCAGCAGCTTCCACACCGGATTGGCACGCGACACATGGCCCATCAGTGTTCCGAACGGGCCGCGCGACCTGTCCAGCAGGAAGGGCACATGGTTGGCGACCAGGCCTTCGCGGCCGGGCACGACCCATGCGCCCAGCGGGTGGGCCTCGATCAGTGCCTGGGCTTCGGCGGGCTCGGGCAGCGCGTGGTGCTTGGAGACGTACACGAAAACTCCGAAAGGATGGTGTCGCGGCTWTTGTGTCGTCTGGAGTTCGTCTCGCGCGAACGAGACGGTGCCCTTCCGAATGACGCTGTGCACCGCGAAGCCGAAGTGCTCATAGAGATCTCGCAGCCCAAGCCGATCCGCGACGCAGTCCAGGCGAAGGTAGGGCCGGGCCAAAGCCCGTGYATGGGCTCGGGCAAACGACAGCAGCTCAGTCGAAACCCCCTTCTTCGCCCACGCCCGGCGGACGGCCAGCTTGCGAATGAAGGCCGAGGTGCCAGGTGCGATCTCGTCACCTACGCCTAGGTACCAGGCTGCCGCGACAGGTCGCCAGCGGAAATCGACAGATGCCCCTCGGAGCAACCCTGGCGGGGTCATCCAATCGGCGACCGTGAGGCCGGATCGTCCTCCGTGCCCTCTGCTTCGTGGGGCTCTGGGCCAAAGGATTGCGCAACCGCGGCAGCGACCTTCTCCCACAGCGCATCGTTCTGCAGAGCCGGAAAGCGCTTTGCCAGCTTTCCCGATCGCACCCCATCGTTCTCGCGGGCCGAGCGAATGATCGCGTCCACGTCGGCGTCCGGTCCCTCGACGAGTTCCTTCACTGCGGCACGTGCCTGGCCGAGGCTTCGAAAGAAGGAGGCTTGCGCATGCATCTCCTGCTGGATCGTGCGCTGAAGCAGCCCGGCTGTGTATTCGACATGGCTTGTCAGGTCCAGGAATCGCCAGGCCGGCCGCGCATCTGCGTACGCTTCGAAATGAAAGTTCGACATCACGCCGTCAGGTTGAACCTCTGACTCCCTCGTGAACCGGTACCGGTCGGCATACCTGCTCATCAACGGGCGCGAAAACGCCTCGAGCGCGGCGTCATAGCGTGCGCGCTCCACGGAGTGCTCCGTGATCAAGGCCGAGATTGGGAGGATGAATGGCGCATGGATTGCACCGTCTCGGCGGAGGAGATCGTTGACGAGGAACCGATGCACGCGGCCATTGCCGTCCGCCAATGGATGGATATACACGAACCCGAACGAGGCGACCGCGGCTCGCGCAGTCGGCGACGCACCATTCGTTCGTTCGACAAAGGTCCTCAGACCATCCAGCATGGGCGCCACGTCAGGCCAGTCGGGCGCGACGTAGTGAACAACGTTCTCTAAGTGCACCATTTGCCCCACGAAGACGGGGGATCGCCGAAGGCCGAACGAGGCGAGCGTGGTCACCTCGCCCAGGATGTCCTTCTGCAGCGTGGCCAGCGCATCGGGTGTCAGCGGAGCGTCGCCCGCGCCGGTGCGCGTTTCCATCACGGCGGCGAATCGTTGGACACGTGTGATCTGGTCCTGCTCGCCTTCGATCTGAAAGCTCGAGCGGCTTTCCCGCAGCGTCATCCACACTGCGCTTCTGCGCAGGACCTCCGCTCCAAACTCAGCTTCCTCTCGAGCCAACGCGCCGGCCAGGTCGAACTGAAGCCCCTCGTGATTCGCGGGCGTCAGGCGAACCGTGGGACAGAAGTCGCTGGTCCCCGGCATGTTGTCCCGCACACGCCACCGGCCCACCGGCACGCTGGTGGTCGCGACCACCTGTTCTTCAGGATCCAGGGCTTCGACGTAGTTGCCCCCGACCAAGCCGTTCTCGATCGGCAGCTCTCGCCGAGTGAGCCACTCGTAGAAGAAACCGGCCCGGCGGGCGTATTGACCGTTCGGCTCTGCACGCACCCAGTCGGCAACGACGAGCGGGTCCAGGCGTTCAAAGAGGCGGGCCAGGAGTTCGAGGTGCACGCCCTCGTGCTTGAGCATGAAAGTCAGGTGGGCCTGCAGCGTGGCAGCAGGTCGCATGTGCTCTTGGTGGACCTCCCGAYGGTACCCCGGATGGTGTACGGTCTGTCTGCGGGGACCGATCTCGCTGCGGACAAAGATGGGCTGGACGAGTTCAAGGCCGAACGCGCGAACGAGCCATGCAGCTCCGATGGGATCTCCGGGGTTGCCAGAGGCATGAGGCCTGAGATTTTTCGCTTCCATGGCGCAATCCTATCCAGAAAATGCTTAGCGGCGCATAAATATGCATTGTTATGTCGCCGGTTGCATAAAAACAGTTTTCGATCGCGACTCTCTCTCCGCGAAGCTGCGAGAGCTTTTTTCCATGCAGTTCGAGAGCGTTCGCTGTCGCGAATGCACTGCCGCTCGAACTTCACCTCCCTGTCGGAGCATCCCTGGCAGAGGAGTTGGTCGGGGGCGTGCCGGCGGGCGCGAAGTAGCCCTGCCAGCTCTTCACGGCAAAACCGGGCAGGCGCTTTCGAGTGTGGACCCTGCGCGCTCGGCGACCGCCTCGGCCGTCCTCGGTGTCGTATCCAGGTTGGCAACGCCCTTGGCATCGCGCTCTCTTCGGTGCGCTGGTGTCGGGTTTGCGGGCGCAGCTGGCGGCGGGGGCGCCGGTTTCGTTCGACCTGTCGACGCCGTTTGGGCTTGCGGGCGTGTTGCTCGCTGTGGTGTGCCTGTGAGAGCTTCTTCCGGCCAGGGCCTTCGGACGCCCGCGCAGCCAACGAGGAAAACCCCATATCCATAGACGAAGAACTTCCGCACGCGAGGATGTCAATGCGCATCGTTCCCGGACAGTCGCCCGAGCGGGCGCTCGATGCGGTCAAGCGCCACCTTGTCGAGCGCTGGCCGCCCGGTGTCAGGCTCCAGATCGAGTTCCAGGGCGGCGACTCGCCCGCCTCGGGTCTCAGCCCGCGCAGCCCGCTCGTCAAGGCGGCCGAACGGGTGCTGCTGGCCGAGCACGGGCGCAGGCCGCTGCACGTGCGCCTCGGCGCCACCGTGCCGATCACCGCCGTGCTCAAGGAGACCATGGGCGTCGACACGCTGATGTTCGGCTACAACCTGCCGGACGAACCGGTGCACGCGCCCGGCGAGTTTTCCCGGATCGCCTCGATCGGGAAGGGGCTCAGGGCGTGGCCGCGAATGCTGCGAGAACTTGCCACTTTCGAACCAGTGCGGTAACTGATGCGTGCAGCCGCCTTTGGCCAGAATTTCGCAGATCGCTGTACCCAATCGCGACCGCGATGGGTGAAAAGCGATGCCGCAGTTGCGTCCGTCTAGGACGATCCTTCAGCTTGGAAGAACCCGGCGTAGTGCAAGTTGCGCAGCACGATGTCCAGGATGCGTGCCGTCATGTCGCTGCGGTGATGCGCCAGGTACGAGAAGTAGTAGGGCACGTTCGGCACCGCCGGCTTGGCGCGCAACACCTGCAGGGACTTTTCGGCGACCTGCCGGCGCGTGATCGATGCGGGCAGCATGGCAATCGCATGGCCGGAGGCGACCAGCGCCACCATGAGCGAGAGCGAATTGCAACTGCTGTACTCCTCGAACGAATAGCCATCCGAGGCCAGCCAGCGCGATGCCGATTCATGCAGGGTCGACGGCGGCGCATTGCAGACGATGCGGTGGTTCAGGGCGTGGGCCGGCARAAAGTCTYCGTCGGGCATCATCAGGTCGTGGGCCGCCACCCACTGGTGTTCGGTCAGTCCGATGAACTGGCTTGTCACGTCGGGCTGGCTGCTTTGCCCCGTGTGCAGCGCYATGTCCARYTCGTGGCTGTTGATCTTCTGAAGCAGYTGGGCGCCTCCGCCCACCGTCAGGTCCACGCGRAGCGCCGGATARCWGTCCTTGATSTCCTTGAGGATCTGCGGCATCCCGATGATCGCGCAGGACTCGTCCACTCCCAKGCGCACCAGGCCGGTGATGGTGCGCCGCAGATCGAGCCKCGCCATGTCCTGCGCCGACGCCAGCACGCGCTCCGCATAGACCAGCACGTTGCGKCCCAGCTCTGTCACCAGCAGGCGCTGGCTCTGGCGTTCGAACAGCTGGATACCCAGTTCCTCCTCCAGGTCGCGRATGCGGTGCGAGATCGCCGGCTGGGTSAGATGCAGGTGGCGCGCYGCTGCATGCACCGTGCCGAGACGCGCGGTCCACACGAAAGCTTCCAGCTGGTGGAGGGTGAACCGCGTTGATAAGGAACTCGAATCAACCATCGTGAGAATTGATCAGTATCGGTGCCGGGAGTGGCTGCCTACGATTGCCGTCATTCACAACGACGATATCCGAAATGACTGCAATCGAACGAGGAGAGTTGCCGCCGCCTTGCATGCTGCAACTGCTGGCCTTGCTGAAGGAGGTCGAGCCGGCCACCATCGGCCACTTTCATGATCGCGGCTTCCTGCATGGGCGGATCAAGGCCGTGACTGCGGTGGCGCGCAGCGTCGGCACCGCCGTCACCGTGCGCTGCGAGGGCTCGGACGGATCCATCCTGCATCACGCGCTGGGACAACTGCGGGCCGGCGATTTCCTGTTCGTCGACCGCGCCGGCGACGAGACGATCGCGTGCATGGGCGGTGCCAGCATGTTGGCAGCACGCCTGCGCGGTGTCGCAGGCGTGGTGGTCGATGGCTGCGTCACGGACATCGCGGAACTGCGCGAGCTCGGCGTGCCGGTGTGGGCCCGCGGCCTGAGCGCCCGCACCACCCGCGCCGGCGGGCAGTCGGGCAGCTTCTGTCGGCCGGTGGACTGCGGCGGCGTGCGCGTGCGTCCCGGCGATGCCGTGCTGGCTGACGAAAACGGTGTTCTGGTGATGCCACCCGACGAGGCGTGGGCCTTGGCCCGAAAGGCGATCGAGCTGCAACAGGCGGAGCAGCAGACGCTGTCACGGCTGCGCGCCGGCGAGTCCTATTCCGACGTGCTGGACACGCGCCTTGTTTTCCAG
>NZ_JBFTPJ010000253.1:0-6567 GCF_056398445.1 Variovorax sp. 01T439_2 | reverse complement strand
GCCCGGCCCGCGCAGCCCCATCGCTTGCCGCCTCGATGCGCACGCCGCCGCGCATCTTGAGCTCCTTCTTCTGCGCGTCGGTCAGATCGCTCACCACGAGGCCGAGCGCCTTGCCGGCCGCCGACGGCTTGGCCTGCGGCTCCTCGCGCTCGGGCTGGCGCTTGCTGGACGGCTTGGCTTCCGGATCGCCCTCGGCCACGGTGACCGAGAGCTCGCGCGTGCTGCCGTTGCGGAACACCGTCAGCGTGTTCCTGGCGCCGGGCTTGGTGCTGGCCACCGAGCGCGACAGGTCGCTGGGGGTTTCGATGAGCTTGTCGCCGTACTTGGTGATGATGTCGCCCTCGCGCACGCCGGCCTTGTCGGCCGCCGAACCCGGCACCACGCTGCTCACGAGCGCACCGCGCGCCTTGCCCAGGCCAATGGATTCGGCCACATCCTTGGAGACCGAGCCGATGGTCACGCCGATCAGCCCGCGCGAAACGCGGCCGGTGGCGCGCAGCTGGTCGCTGACGCGGATCGCCTCGTCGATCGGGATCGAGAACGAGATGCCCATGTAGCCGCCCGAGCGCGAATAGATCTGGCTGTTGATGCCCACCACTTCGCCGCGCAGGTTGATCAGCGGGCCGCCCGAGTTGCCGGGGTTGATGGCCACGTCGGTCTGGATCAGGGGCACCAGGTCGCCGGTGTCGCGCTGCTTCGCGCTCACGATGCCGGCGGTCACGGTGTTCTCCAGGCCGAAGGGCGAACCGATGGCCATGACCCATTCGCCGACGCGCAGCTTCGAGATGTCGCCGATCTTCACCACCGGCAGGCTGGTCGCCTCGATCTTGACCACGGCAACGTCGCTGCGCTTGTCGGCACCGATCAGCTTGGCCTTGAATTCGCGCTTGTCGGTCAGCGTGACGAGGATTTCGGAGGCATCCTCGATCACGTGGGCATTGGTCATGACGTAGCCGTCGGCCGACAGGATGAAGCCCGAGCCCACGCCGCGCGGACGCTCTTCCTCCTGCGGCTGCTGCGGCCGGTTCGGGCGCGGGCCCGGACGCGGGTTGCCCGGCAGCGGCTGCCCGAAGAAGCGGCGGAAGAACTCCTGCATCTCCTCGTCCATTTCGCCGCTGCCGCCGCCCGAGGTCACTTTCTCGACCGTGCGGATACCGACCACGGCCGGCCCCACCTGCTCCACCAGATCGGCGAAATCGGGCAGTCCGCGCGCCTGCGGTGTCTGCGCCATGGCCGGCGCGGCCGGCACGAACGCCACGGCAGCCGAGCAGGCCATGCCGAATGCGAAGAGATAGGAACGAAGCTTGTGTCCCTCGACTTTGAACATCATCGGTTTTCTTTCAAAAGAACAGAGCGGCCAAAAGAAGAAGAGCTATGAGTCGGTGATATCGACTTGGTTCAGCGCCATCCGCAGCGCAAGCGCAGCGGGTCAGCGCGTGCGCGCCAGGCTTTGAGCGAACGCATTGAGCGTCTGCTGCGGCACCTCGCCCACCGCGGTCAGCCACCAGTCGCTCGCCGGCTCGGGCAATCGCCGGCGAATCGCGTTGGTGGCCCCGATCGTCAGCACGCCATCGCGCGGCGCACGCTTTTCATCGTAACGCTCGATGAAAAGCGACACCGAGGCCAGGCCATCGGAGAAGGTCCACTGGACAGTGCGGTCCTGCCCCGCCTTGCTGTCGCTGCCGGCCGGACGCCGGTAGAAGCTGCGCGGCTTGAAGCCGGCCACCGGGGCCTTGAGCACCCAGCCTTCGTCCTGCGCGCTGGTGCGTTCGAGCTCCAGCTTTTCGACGCGGTAGCCGCTGGTGTTGCTCATCATCTGCGCGAGCGCCTGCGCCTTGATCGGTGCGTCGAGCTGCAATTCGGAAAACGCCGATTGCTCCACCACGCGGGATTCGGCGTCCACGGTCTGCAGCTTCACCACGAGGCCGGAGCGGCGTTCGCTCCAGATGCGGTAGCCGAAGCGCAGTCCGTCGTGCGGCACCAGCTGCACCACGTCGGCATCGAAGCCCGCCACGCGGTCCTTGCCGACGGCGCGAACGTCGTAGAAATCGCCGATCGACGAATCGGGCTTGTCGGGCAGATTGGGGAACAGGTCGAGGTTCTCGCGCTTCTCGACCTTCACGACCTTCGCCTCGGGCAGGAAGGTCATCACATGGTGGTTGCGCCTGAACGTGGAGCGCGGCGGCCCCGACAGCGCCTCGATGCGCTCGATCTGCAGGTCGCCGTCGCGCACATGCCAGATGCGCGCGCTCGACAGGTCGCCGCCCGCGGCCGACACCACGAAGGTGCCGATGTAATTGCGCTGCCGCGCCCCGGTGTGCATGCGCTGCAGCCATTCGACGACGCTCATCGGGGGCGGCGCATCGCCCGCCTGGGCCGAGGCCGTCCCCTTGGCGTTCGCCAGTCCGGGCCGGGTCTGCGCGGCCGCGATCTGCGCAAAACAAAAAGCAGCGAACACCAGCGCGAACGCGCGTGCGGAGATCGGCATCTGAACGGTCATTGGAGAGAGACGGGCGCGGATCAGCGCGCAGGGCCTTCGAAGGTCGCGTTGCGCAGGAAGCCCGAAGGCATTTGCGATGCGCCGCCGGCTTGCTGGTGCGCTTCGAGCAACTGGTCGAGCCGCGGATCGCGCAGCATGACCTGCGGGCTGCCGTTGCCGACCATCACGCGGGTTGGCGTGAGCGCGGCGGTGGGCGGAAGCTGGCTGTTGGCGGCCGCGGCGGCCAGCACGGAATTGGCGGCCGGCTGCGGCTGCGCTGCTGCGATCTGGGCACCCGGCGAAGGCACGCCGATGCCGTTCCCGACCAGGGTCCAGCTGATCGCGGCAACCGCCACCAGCGACGCCGCGCCGGCCACCAGCTTCCAGCGGAACACCGGCTCATTGGCTGCCTCGGCCCTGCGGCGCGCCGTCAGCACCGCGGGTTCAGCGGCCGGCACCCGTGCCGGCGCCGCAATGGCGGGCTCCGCGGCCAGGCGCTGCTGGAAGCGGGCCAGGAATGCGTTGCTGTCGCTGCAGGGCGAATGGGCACCCGAGCGCAGGATGTCGCCCACCAGGTGATAGGCGCGCCAGGCACCGCGCGCGTCTTCTTCCGCGCAGACGGCGTCGATGGCCCGCGCGAACTCCTCGCCATGCAAATGACCGTCCGCCAATGCGGACACCTGTTCACGAACCGTCATCGTCTGATTCATTTCATTCACCTGCTTACCTACCAACGCTTGCCGGACTGGTTGTCCAGCAGCGGTTTGACCCTGGCCGAAATGGCCTCACGCGCCCGGAAAATACGCGAGCGCACCGTGCCGATAGGGCAATCCATGACCTCGGCGATCTCTTCGTAACTCATGCCCTCGATCTCCCGCAGGGTGACCGCCTGGCGCAATTCGGGCGGCAATGCTTCCATGGCCGCCTCGACGACCTGGGCGATCTCGTTTGCTGCCAGGACTGATTCGGGGGTTTCGTCGCTGATTGGTTCGTTTCCGGGGCGGTAAGTTTCATCGTCCTCGTCAGAAGACGGCCGCAGGGCGCTTTCGGAGATGGTCGGGTCGCGCTTCATGTCGACCAGCGCCTTCTTGGCGGTGTTGACCGCAATCCGGTAGAGCCAGGTGTAGAACTGGGCGTCGCCGCGGAACTGGTGCAGCGCGCGGTAGGCCCGGATGAAGGTTTCCTGGGCGATGTCCTCGACCAGGTCGACGTCGCGCACCATGCGCCCGATCAGGCGCTCGATCCGGCGCTGGTACTTGATGACCAGCAGTTCGAAGGCCTTCTGGTCGCCCGCGACCGTGCGCTGGACCAGTTGAAGGTCGACCTCGCCCGGGCGCGGCGCCTCGGCGGACCCATCGGGCAAGCCGGAGTCCGGTGGCACTGGCGGGGGAGAAGTTGTCATCGGGGAGATTCAGGGCGCATCGGCAGGCGCGGTTGCTCGCCATGGCTCGCCCGCAGGCGAGGCGGACGGGGCGCGCGAATATACCGCACGGCGTACATCGCGCCAGCGCTCGGGCATGGCGCGCTGTTCGATCCATATCCATCGCCCGGCGCGGCCCGGCTGGGTCAGGCGGACCAGCAGCAGCGATTGCAGGTCGAGCGCCACGGCGGCGCGCGCCGCATGAACGGCCCGGCCATGATCGGCGCCCGTCAGGCTCCAGCACAGGCCGTCGAAGTGCAGCACCGCGGCACCGTCGCTTCGCAGCCCGAGTCCGGCCGCAACGCCGGAAAACAGTACGCTCAGGACCAGCAGCAGCTGGCGCCAGCCAACGCTATCGATCAAAAAGCACGAGAGACCTGCGCAGCAGGCGCCCAGGGCCCAGGTGGCAATCAGGATCCGGGTCGCACCGCGCGAGCGCCCCACCGGATAGGTCACCGAGGGTGCGCTGTACATGGAAGAGCAAGATTCAAACGCGCTTGAACACCAGCGTGCCGTTGGTGCCGCCGAAGCCGAAGTTGTTCTTGACCGCGACATCGATCTTCAGATCGCGCGCCTGATTGGCGCAATAGTCGAGGTCGCACTCCGGGTCCTGGTTGAAGATGTTGATGGTCGGCGGGCTCTTCTGGTGATGCAGCGCGAGCACCGTGAACACCGATTCGATGCCGCCGGCGCCGCCCAGCAGGTGGCCGGTCATCGACTTGGTCGAGTTGACGACGAGCTTCTTCGCGTGATCGCCGAAAGCCAGCTTGACCGCATTGGTCTCGTTGACGTCGCCGATCTGCGTGGAGGTGCCGTGCGCATTCAGGTACTGGACCTCGTCGGGGTTGACGCCCGCATTGGCCAACGCCATGGCCATCGAACGGCGCGGGCCGTCGACGTCGGGCGCGGTCATGTGGTACGCGTCGCCGGTCATGCCAAAGCCCGAGACTTCCGCATAGATCTTGGCGCCGCGCGCCTTGGCGTGTTCGTACTCTTCGAGCACCAGCACGCCGGAGCCCTCGCCCAGCACGAAGCCGTCGCGGTCCTTGTCCCACGGACGCGAGGCCGTGGCGGGATCGTCGTTGCGGGTGCTCAGCGCGCGGGGCGCGGTGAAGCCGCCGATGCCGAGCGGAGAAATGGTCGACTCGGCGCCGCCCGCGATCATGACGTCGGCGTCGCCGTATTCGATCATGCGCGCCGACGTGCCGATGGCGTGCAGGCCCGTGGTGCACGCGGTCACGACGGCGATGTTCGGGCCCTTGAAGCCGTACTTGATCGAGACGTGGCCCGAGATCATGTTGATGATGGAAGCCGGCACGAAGAACGGCGAGATGCGGCGTGGGCCGCGACTCGCGTATTCGCCGTGCGTCTCTTCGATCATCGGCAGGCCGCCGATGCCCGAGCCGATGTTGCAGCCGATGCGTACGGCTTCCTCATAGGACAGCGCTTCGCCGGTCGGCAATCCGCTGTCCTGCACCGCCTGGATGGCGGCGGCAAGCCCCAGATGAATGAAGCGGTCCATGTGGCGCGCTTCCTTCTCCGAGATGTATTGGGTGATGTCGAAACCCTTGACCTCACCGGCGAACTTGCAGGCGAAGGCGCTTGCATCGAACGCGGTGATGTTCGCAATGCCCGACTTCCCGGCCAGCAGATTGGCCCAGGATTCGGCTGCGGTGTTTCCGACAGGAGCGATGCAACCGAGTCCGGTCACGACGACGCGGCGTTTGGTCATGCCGGCAAACCTTTCTGGAAGCGCTGAACAGCTGCCGAGCGGCGCGGGCGGTTGAAAAAAGAGCCGCCGGCCGTCGTTGCAGTGTCAGCTGGCCGATCAGGCCTTTTGATTCTTGGTGGCGTAGTCGACGGCGTTTTGCACCGTGGTGATCTTCTCGGCGTCTTCGTCGGGAATTTCGATGCCGAATTCGTCTTCGAGTGCCATCACCAGTTCGACCGTGTCGAGCGAGTCTGCACCGAGGTCGGCCACGAAGGCCTTCTCGTTGGTTACTTGGGACTCTTCCACGCCGAGCTGCTCGGCGATGATTTTCTTGACACGTGCTTCGATATCGCTCATTTGGTTCCCTCTGAGGGTTGTAGGTAACAGTGGATTTTAGCCGGGCGCATTGTGGCATTTGCCGTGCGCCCGGTACGGGAAAAGATTGCGCCTTGCGGCTACATGTGCATGCCGCCGTTGACGTGCAGTTCCTGCCCCGTCACGTAGGACGCCTGGGGAGACGCGAGATAGGCCACGGCATGCGCGATGTCGGCCGGCTTGCCCAGGTGGCCCAGCGGGATCTGCTGCAGCAGCGCCTGCTGCTGTGCCTCGGGCAGGCTGGCCGTCATGTCGGTTTCGATGAAGCCCGGCGCCACGCAGTTGACCGTGATGCTGCGGCTGCCCAGCTCGCGCGCCAGTGCGCGGGTCATGCCCGCCACGCCGGCCTTGGCTGCCGCGTAGTTGGCCTGGCCGGCATTGCCGGACGCCCCCACCACGCTCGTGATGCTGATGATGCGGCCGTAGCGCTGCTTCATCATCGGGCGGATCACCGCGCGCGAGAGGCGGAAGACGGCCTTGAGATTGGTGTCGAGCACCGCGTCCCAGTCGTCGTCCTTCGCGCGAGAGGCGGAAGACGGCCTTGAGATTGGTGTCGAGCACCGCGTCCCAGTCGTCGTCCTT